>JAPULF010000632.1 GCA_027295245.1 Planctomycetota bacterium | reverse complement strand
AAGTACGACGCGATTGTCGAGGAGATCCATGACATCCACACCCGGGGGCGCCCCAACGATTGCTTCGTCCTCGAACCGGTCTTGAAGAATCTCAAGCGGATTGTGGAGCGTGACGGTTCTTCGACGGAGTTGATCGACAAGGCCCTTTCGGAGTTCAACGGCGGTGACGGCGAAGGCAAGTACATGGCCGAGGCCTACGACGACGCCATGGGCGAGCTTGCCCACGGTCGCCCCATACTGGTGGGGACGATCTCGATCGAAAACTCTGAGAAGTTGTCGAATCTGCTCACTAAGAAATACGGCATTGAACACGAGGTGCTGAACGCGAAGCAGCACGCCCGCGAGGCCGAGATCGTTACCAAGGCCGGCGAGTGCCACGAGCGGAAGCGGGGCAAGCAGACCGATGTATGCGGCAACGTCACGATTGCGACCAACATGGCCGGCCGCGGCACGGACATCAAGCTTCAGCAGGGGGTGGTTTTTCAGAAGTGCATCGGTGACCTCGGTCCGCCCGAGAACGGCCACGCAGGAAAGTTCGGCTGGCAGGAAAAGGGCGTCATCGGCACGAAGTGTTGCATCGAGTGTCCGGACTACGATCCGAAAACGAACTGTGCCCATTGCTGGAAGCCCAAGGTCGACCCGCGCTTCCCCGAATTGGGCCGAAAGGTCTGCGCCCAGACCACACCGTGCGGACTACACATCGTGGGCACGGAACGGCACGAGTCGCGGCGGATCGACAACCAGCTTCGGGGGCGATCCGGTCGGCAGGGCGATCCGGGGTCGAGCCGGTTCTTCTTGTCGCTCGGCGATGACCTGATGCGGATGTTCATGGGGGAGTGGACCCTCAAGATGCTGGAGCGCATGGGCTTCGAGGAGGGAATGGCGATCGAGGCGAAGTCTATCAGCAAGGGCATCGCCCGGGCACAGAAAAAGGTCGAAGAGAAGAACTTCTCGATTCGAAAGAACCTGTTGGAATACGACGAGGTGATGGACCACCAACGGCACATATTCTATTCGCAGCGTCAGAGCATCCTGGAGGCCACGCGTCCGGGCAAGTCCGAACAACTTATCAAGATGATTTGGAAGATGTTCGACGACACGATCGCGGCGGCCGCCCGCAAATGCCTCGATCCCAACTTCGCGGCCCAGTGCGTCTGCGACTGGGCCCGCGGGCAAGTGGACTGTTCGCTGGAGCCCAAGCACATCGACATTCATGACGTTGCCGAGATCGAGCGCTTCATCCGGACCTCTGCCAAGGAAGATGCCGTCAGCCAGATCATGATGACGGTCGGCGAGTACATGGACGAGGACACCGATCCGAAGCAGTGGGACATCCGCGGCCTGGCGCGCTGGGCGGAGACGCGATTCGGTTCGACCATTTCGCAGAATCAACTGCGAAACATGTCCGCCTCCGAAGTGCAACAGCATTTGGTCGAGGCCTCGGAAAAGAAAGTCGACGCGGTGGACCTTCGAGGGCTCGAGCCGTTCCTGGATCCGGATTTCGGTCGGTTGTCGTTGCTCGACTGGGCCCGCCATCGGTTCGGTATTGATTTCACGCGCCAACAGTTCACGGAAGTATCCAACGAGGACATGACGCGTGCCCTGGATGACAATGTGAAGCAATCCTACCGCGAGCGCGAAGTCGCCTATTCGGTCGAGTGGATTCTCAACAAGACCTTGCTCTCCGAAAAAGCCGATGACGCGTACACGCTCGATGTCCTGGTTCAGTGGGTCAACCTCAAGTTCGACCTCGACTGGACGGTAGACAACTTGCGAAATCGATCCGTGAAGGAAGTTTCGGATGAGCTGTTCGCGCTGAATCGCGAGTTCGTCCGGGACGGTCGGATGGACAAGGAGGTCGATAATGCGGTCTCCCAGGGCAAGGACCTGGGCGCGTGGGGCGAAAAGCGGTTCGGGCCGGCTTTCGACAGGGAGATATTCGACGGTGCTTCGGACAAGACCGTCGTGCTGAAGACGTTCGGCCGCGACATGCTTCGCCGCGAACTGACCGCCCTGGAACGCTACGTGCTTCTTCAGATTTACGATTCGTCGTGGAAGGAGCATATGTACGCAGTCGACCTGCTCAAGGAGGCCATCGGCCTGCGGGGTTACGCGGAGCAGGACCCCAAGATCGCGTACAAGCGGGAAGGCTTCAAGATGTTTCAGGAGATGATGGGCGGCATACAGGAGAAGGTTACGACCATCATCTTCAAGGCCCGACTCGCGGGCGACGCCGATGCCCGAAGCCGGTACAACATCGGGGCCGCCCGACACGCCGAATCCTCCAATCTGGGATTTGCCGGCGGCGCTCAGACCGACAACGATCGCCAAGCGGCAATGAAGGCCCAGGGCGAGAAAAAGGTCGAAACGATCGTCCGAGACAAACCCAAGGTCGGTCGAAACGCACCGTGCCCCTGCGGCAGTGGAAAGAAATCGAAACAGTGTTGCGGAAAGGCGACATAATTGCTTTCGCCGTCGGTGGTGTCGCATTGGCTGAGGAAAACAAGACATGGAACTGCTGGACGTCATAAACGCCCGTCGGAGCGTCAAGAAATTCGAGCCCGAGCACGAGATCTCCGACGACGAATTCGAGACGCTGTTCGGCCGGGTCAGTCTGAGCCCTTCGTCGTTCAACATACAGCCGTGGCGATTCGTCGTCGTGCGCGATCGTGAACGAAAAAAAGCGCTTCGCGGATGCGCCATGAACCAGGCCCAGGTCGAGGAGGCATCGGCGACTATCATCGTCGTTGGGAAACTCGACGCCTATACCGATGCCGAGGAGATCACTGCGGACATGCCGGCCGATGTACGCGATCGCTCGGTCCGAATGATTCGAAACTTCTACGAGGGCAATGCCGCCTTGCAGCGCGATGAAGCGATTCGCTCGACCTCGCTCGCCGCGATGACGTTGATGCTGGCGGCCCAGGATCTCGGATACGCGACCGGCCCCATGATCGGATTCGATCCCGATGCCGTATCCAAGGAAGTGGGCCTTGGTGAAAACGAGATTCCGGTCATGTTGATTGTGATCGGCAAAGAACAGGGCAAGTCCCGCCCGCGCGGTCACCGCTTCAAAATATCTAGGATCGTCAATTTCGATCGCCGCGACGGACGGCCGCTCGAATAACTCGGGGACGCGGGCTCGGTTGCCATAGGTGCGTTGAACCGGTATCATGGGGCCTATGTAAAGCGGGGCTGCCCTTCACCTTGGCCGGACTGCAAGAATACAGATCGCCACAGTTCGGGCACAGCCCTAAGCCGTCTCTTGAGAATGGGGCTCGAATATGTCTTCAGCGACCAAGTTATGCGTGGTCTGCAAGAAGGATTGTTCGAATCAACCGCGCGTGAAGGACAGCCGCGGTCGTTACTTCCATCGATCCTGTTACGACGCCGCCAAGCGGAGGCAGCAGGCGGCCAAGGCCGCCCAAGCCGAGCCCGCGCCTGAACCCGTTCCCTTGGCTGAACTCGTCGACGTCGGGTTGTCCTCCATGGACGATCTTGCGGCCCCGGCCGCCCATGCC
>JAPULF010000631.1 GCA_027295245.1 Planctomycetota bacterium | reverse complement strand
CCGGGTCGGGCGAAGTGTACGGCCGAGGTGTTGCGGGTGCATCGTCTGCCGTCGGTCGAACCGGGCGGCGTGACCCGATACGGGATTGCCGCCCGCTTTCTCGACCGGTTGCGGATTTCGTATGGCCCGAGCAATCACGGTTGACGATTTCAATTCGCGACGGCCCGCTCGGCGGTAGTTTGGACCATTCAAACGGATCGGTCGCGTCACAGCCCCCCGGTGCATCGGCCGCACATCGGGACCTTGGGAATATCATCGGGGTGGACTCCGTCTCGAAAGCTCCGGTCGTATTCGGGTGGCTCCATTGCACGAAGCAGTTTGGCGCTGTTGTTTTTCGCGGCTCCGACGTTTTGCATCAGGGTTGTGGGGGCGTTCTGCCAGCCGATCGGAAAGACGCCGTTATTCAAGAGCGCCCGGGCAACGGTGGCGTCGGTTTCGAGGACCTGCCGGGCGGACGCGGCGGTGGCCATGAGGTCGAAGGCCTCGGAGGTGTGTTCCAGTCCGAGGAGGTGGCCGAGTTCGTGACCGGCGACGTTGGCGACGGCCTGGCCGATCTCGAACGCGGACGGCCGAAGCGACTCGAAGAGCATGAGCGTTTCGGTGTAGATGATGGCCTCCTGTTGGAGGGAGGCGTTTCCGGTGTCGACGTTGTCGGCGAGCCCCAGAAAGCGACTGTCGTAGTTTCCGAAGAACAGCACGGAGTGCGCTTCGGATGGTTTCGCGTGCTCTCGGCTGTTGAGCAGAACCACGTCGTATTCCGCGAAGTCGATGGCCATCTTCTGCAGAACGACGTCGATGATGTAGTCGGTTTGACCGTTCAGGCGACCCGTGATGGCTTCGACCGAGAACGGTTTCATGTTCACGATGGGCTCGAAGCCGATCTGGACGCTGCTTCCGCCCTCGAAGTCCATGTAGACAACCTGGGTTCTGGGCGGCGCGATGAAACTGTCGGGGGCGTGGCGAATCTTGATGCTGTAGTCGCCGGATTCGTATCGACCCTCACCGGAGGCAAAGAGGTCGGCGCTCGAGACGGCGATGCCGACATAGAGATTGTCGGTGTCTGCCCGAATCTGGCGTGCGAGGAACGGATCCAACTGTCCGCCGTAGTACGAGCGATCGTCGTTGGCATCGATCAGGTTTCCGCCGGCGTCGAAGAGGCCCGCGACGGTGTTCAGTCCGCCGAAGCCGGTAACGTCGATGGTGATGCGATCTCCGGCGAGGACGGGGCCGAGCCTGAAGAGGTCTACATCGCCGACGCCGTTGATGCGTCCTTCGACCTGGATGACACCGCCGATCGCCAATGTGGCGGGCTGGGCGTTTTCGAAGACGTTGTTCGAGTCGTCGTTCTCCACGACGAGATCCTGTGCGGGAGGCGTCTCGGGGTCCGTGGTGGAATCCGGAGGACGCACACGCGACGTACTCTCGAGCGGGAGAGACATCGTGTCACAGCCTGCGTAGCACAAAACAAGGAGCGCGGCACCGGCCGCGGCAGCGCGGGGAATCGACAGGAGGTACATGGGATGAACTCCGGGGTGCGTTCATCCGGCCTACCTCCTGGAAGGGCGAGCCGTCGGTTTGATCCTTCGGCAGGAACTCGCGTCGGGATCCATGAAAAAATACAATACCAGCACTGAGACCGGCGGTTACAATCAACGTTGCGCGAATGCGCGTCCGGGAAAACGGTCGCGGCGGGGGCCGGCATCGGGCATGGATATGGGGCGCCGACGCGATGGCATTCAATCCGGCAGATTATCGCGACCGAATCCTGATCGCGGGCCCGGACCTTGCGGCGGAAATTATTTCCCGGGGCTGGTCGAACCCGGGACAAATCGAGCAGGCCGTCCTGGTCCGCCCGGAACTTGTCCGAGACGCGGCCGACGTGTTCGTGGACGCTGGGGCGGAGATTCTCCTGACGCCGACGGCCCGGGCCAGTGGCCTCCGGCCGACATTTTCGGGCGAGCCATCGCCGGACGTTTCCTCGGACGTCGTCAAGGCCAATCAGGCCGCGGCGGCGGTTCTTCGGGACTCGGCGGACGGAGGTCCGTCCGGGAACGGTCTGGTGTTCGGTGTGGTCGGGCCGCCTCCGGGTCTGCTGGCCCTGAATGAGGTCAAACGGGACGATCTGCGATCTGCGTACGAGGCCCAGATCAAGGGCCTGGCGGACGGGGGGGCGGACGCGATCCTGTGCCAGTCATTCAGTGAGATCGAGACGCTCAATATCGCGGTGGAGGCGGCGGGTTCCGCGTGCGAATTGCCGTTGATCGGGTGCATGACGTTCGATTGCGGTCCGGACCGCGTGGAATCGTCGTCGGGCGTATCGGTTCCGCGGATTTGTTCGTCACTCTCGGACGCAGGGGTCGCCGCGGTGGGATGCGACGGTGGGGAAAGTCCGGATAGCGTTCCGGCGGTAGTGGCGCTAATGCGAGAGTCTTGTGACTTGCCGATCTGGGCCACCGTGGCGGCAGGGCTGCCGGATTGGGTCGAGGGCCGACTGGTTTATGCCGAGACGCCGCAGGAATACGGCGAACGCCTTTCGGCCTTGGCGGCGGCCGGCGCGACGTTTATCGGCGGTGGCGGTGGCGCGACACCCGATCACATTGCGGCGATGGCGGCTGCGCGCTTGCGGCACGGCAAACGCGGCTGAACGCCGCCGCCTATTTGCGTTTGCCGGGGCGGCGGGTGCAATTCTCGGACGAAGGTCGGGACGGCCGAATCTTGACGATGTCCGTTAAAAGTGTGTATAATCTCGTGTCTGGGTGGCGGGTCCGAACAAGACCCGAGTGGTTGCCGCGCATGCTTTCCCCGGCGCGGCCGCCCGCGAGAAGCAACCTGCCTTACACGGTCGACAGCCTTCCCAGTTTGAGTCCTGCGGACCGTCGGAGGAAAGTAATGCCGAAGATTGAAATCATGCGCAAACATCTTGCACTCGTTTCGGCCCTGCTGTTGCCGGCGTTGACGTTTTCGACGGTCACCGGTCAGGACGTCTCGGAAGACATGGTCGGGCAGACGAGTGAGTCCTGGGCGCTGTGGCAGGAGACCATGCGGGTTGTTCAGCTCGAGGACGCGGACGCCGCCGGTGCGAGGGTCGACCAGATTCTGGCGTTGGGCCTGTCCGACCTGCGGTTGGCGCTGATGGCGGACCGGACGGGATCGGGCCGGCTGGAGCAGTCGGCGGAGCGCGACGCCGCCGGAGACAATATAAAGACTATTGTAGAAAAGATCAAGTCGGGCCGTCGCCAGCGGCAGCTTGCGGAAGACGGCTGGCACTTTTCGGCGATCGGGCGTTTCGAGTACGCCGACGCCAACTTCAAGGCCCTAGCCGAATCGGACCCGGACCCGGTGGCGTTGCTGGAGCTGGCGCGGCAGAACCCAAACCGACACCTGATTCTCGTCAAGTTGGTGGCGAATGAGGTGATGGGACCGGCGGCCCAGCAAATGATCGGATTGTTGGACGAAGGCGAAGCGCGGTTGCGGCGGGATCCGTACGAGATTTCGCTGAACGTACAGAAGTTGGCCGGAACGCCGCGGACGGTACACCGCGCGACGAACGCCCTGAAGAACTCGGGCGAGTACGCGATACCGCATTTGATCCAATCCCTGCGAGACGCGCGGCAAAGCGATCTGCACGCAGCGATCATTCGGGTGCTGCCGAAGATCGGGCGCAGCGGGCTGAACCCGATGTGTCAGGCCCTCGGCATTTCGGACGGGGTCGTCAAGCAGGTGTTGATCGACGCGCTCGGTCAGATCGGTTATCGCCAGGCGATTCCGTACCTGGCCAAACTGGCGCACGACGGCGAGGCGGAGGAGGACGTGCGGGCGGTCGCCCGATCGGCGATTCGCACGCTGGGTTCGTCGCTGGATCGGGATGTTTCGTTGCTGTTTTACGAGTTGGCCGAGCACTATTACGACGGCGAGGAGTCGATGCAGGCCGACGCGAACATGGACGAGGCCAATGTCTGGTATTTGAAGGAGGACCGGCTCATCTACCAGCCGGTGCCGACGGTCATTTTCAATGATGTCATGGCGATGCGATCCGTCGAGGAGGCCCTGACGGCCAATGCGGGCAACACCGAGGCGACGGCGCTTTGGCTGGCCGCGAATTTCCGGCGGGAGGCCAAGCTGGGCTTGGATGTCGAGAGCGATCAGGCCGACGTGCTGGCCGCGAAGGACGGCACGCGTCCGGAGGGTTATCCCCGGAGCATTTATTTCGCCCGTGCGGCGGGACCGATGTACAACCACCTCGTCTTGGCGCGGGCGGTTCGCGATCGAGAGGCCGGGCCGGCCTTGGGTTCTATCGCGGCTTTGAGCGCGACGGCGGGCGAGCAGAGCCTGGTCGGGGCCGAGAACATCAAGCAGCCGCTGGTTCAGGCGCTGGCGTTTCCCAATCGGCAGGTTCGGATCAAGACGGCGCTGGCCATCGGCCTGGCGCTTCCCACGCGCCCGTTTGCTCAGTCGCACAATGTGATGCCGGTTCTGTCGGAGGCCCTGATGCAGTCGGGCCGCAAGACGGCGATGGTGGTCGATCCCGAGGACGAGACCCGCAACAAGATGGTGGGGCTGCTGCGGGCCGCGGGCGTGGATTGCGCGGTGGGATCAACGGTCTTCGAGGCGGCGTCGGACGGCGATCGCTCGAACATCAGCAGTTTCGACCTGATCGTGATCGCGAGCGATATCGGCCTGCCGGGGCTTGCCGCGGCGATCGACGATTTGCGAAAGAACTTCAATACGGCGGCGACGCCGATCCTGATCTTGACCAAGGCGCCGCAGATGAACCAGGCGATCGAAACTGCCCGGGTCGTGGAGGGCGCCGAAGTGGTGTTCGCCGAGGTGCTTTCGATGGGTGACCCGGCGGAGATCGAGCGGCGGGTGATGGGTACGTTCGAGCGGGCGTCGTTGGCGCTCGGCATGATGCCACTCTCCGAGGCGCTTTCGGCGAGCCTGGCGCTACGCTCGGCGCGGGTTCTTCGGCAGATCGCGGCAAACGGCCGGACGGTGTTTGATTTCAATCGGGCGGCGCCGGCTCTGATCACGGCGTTGGAAAACCGGTCCGGAGAGCTGCGGATCGAGAGTGCCCATACGCTGGCGCTGGCGGCGCTTCCGGAGGCCCAGGCGGCGATCTGCGAGGCGGCCTTGAACGGCGAACGTGCGGTGGACGAGCGGGTGCGTGCATTCGGCTCGTTGGCGGAGTCGGCGCGACGCAACGGCAATCTTCTCGGTGATGACCTGGTGCAACGGGTGATCGGTCTGACGATGGACGAGAAGGACCTTGTGCTTCAGGCAGCGGCCTCGAAGGCCCTGGGCGCGCTCGATCTTCCGAGCAACAAGGCCAGTGAGATCATCCGGGCCCAGAGCCGGGGCTGAGCCGATCTGAGAATCCCAAAGCTGGTATAACTGGTTTTTGCGAGGCGCGTCGGGTGCGCGCGGCCGCAGGTGGGACGCCTGTGCCGTAGCGAATCGTGAGTGGCTGTGTTCGGGCGGAGAATGCCGACGGGATGGATGCGGAGCTGACAGGCACGCGGGTTCTGGTGACGGGTGCGTCGGGCGGAATCGGCAGCGCGACGGCGCGGGCGTTGGCGAGCGAGGGGGCGAGGGTCGCGATTCACTTTCACACGGGGCGCGAACGGGCCGAGTCGCTGCGCACGGAGGTCGGCGGATCAAGCATCGTGGTGGGGGCCGATCTTCGTGAGGAGGGAGAGGTCGAGGCGATGTACGCAGACGTCGTTCGGTCGTTCTCGCGGTTGGATGCGGTGGTCGTCAACGCGGGGTTCTGGAGGAGCGAGGACCGGCCGCTTCATCGAATGACGGTTGATGAGTGGCGGGAGACGATTTCGGCCGATCTGACAAGCGCGTTTCTGACTTGCCGCGGCTTTCTGGCCCACTTGGCGGATGATCCGCGCGAGAGCGCG
>JAPULF010000630.1 GCA_027295245.1 Planctomycetota bacterium | reverse complement strand
ATCGCGGTTTGGAACACACGCCCGTCGCCTTCCACCGTCGTAAGTTCCAGAGTCGGAACATAGGGCGGCTGCACGGCGATCGAAGGCAGCTCGTGCACCACCCCATCCTCGCTCAGCTTGGATACCACCCAGCTCGTTCGGGCACCCGTCTGATCCGACTTCGTCAGAACCCATGTCATCCAATTCTTCGACGCCGTGCCCGACCAGACCGCGTTCGACGACTTTCCGGGCCTGGGATCCACGCGCGAGGACCAAGGCATCTCCGCCCCGGTATCAATCTTGACCGCGCTGAGGGCAACTTCGGTCGGGCGGTCGCCATGTCGCACCATGATGCCCCCGTGTTCCTCGTTCACGGCCACCACGCCGTCGATTCGGGCATGTTCCCCGGTTCCCACGCCGCTGAACGTCAGGGTCCTCTGCAGCTCCCCATCTCGATCTCGCAATTCAAGCGAATTGCTACCCCGGGACTCCGAAAGCCAAATGAATCGACTTCCCTCGGAAAACCACCTGGGCATGTCCCTGTGGATATTGAGCCAGGCCTGATCCGTCTCGCGGAGAAGTTCGGTCAATTGGCCGTTCGTCGGATCAACCCGGTACAGAACCTGCTCCTGCTGATCACGGGCCTGCACCAGGATCGTCAGAGGCCCGCTGCGGCCCCACTTGACGGTGGCCAGATATGGAAACCGCTCGCGGTCCCAATCGACCCAGGTGACCTTGCCGCCTCGGACGGAAACGATTCCGAGCCGAACCTTCGCATTGGCCGTGCCGGCTCGTGGATAACGCCACGGTTGAGGGGCTTTCTCGGGGTGAAAAGAATCGGCGATACGAAGGACCTCGACCTCGCGAAGATCGGCCTCGGCAAATGCCAGCAGCTTCGAATCGCCGCTCCACCAGTACCCGGTGTGCCGACCCATCTCTTCGGCGGCGACGAATTCGGCCAAGGCGTGTGTAACCGCCGCCGATCCGCCGGTCGTGACCGCCCACTCCTCGCCCGCTTCCCAGTCGATCGCGTAGAGGTCATGCCCGCGGACGCACGTCACGTATTTTCCGTTTGGGGAAAACTTCGAATCGATGGCAGGGCCCTCGTCGCGTTTGGGCAACGACGTAATACGCCGATCGGACCGGCGAATGACGTGAAGTCCGCCACCGAGAGTGATGAGGATGTGACGTCCATCCGCGGAAAGGTCAAACGATGCGATGCCCCGGCCGCCTTCTCGCATCCGTTCGCGGCGGGCCTTCTCCTCGGCGGAGAGCTTTTCATCGGCATCGCCCAGAATCTCCTCTGCCCGGATCAACTCGCGAACATCGCCCGATGCGACGTCCATCTCGAACAGCTTTCGCAGGTTGTCGCGCGGGCCGCTTCGGAGAAAGAGCACGGCTGTACCGTCTTCCGTCGCCCGAATGCCCGTCGGTCGGCCATGGGTATAGCCGGCCGTCTCCGAGTACTGGCGAATCAATTGCACGTCCGCCGGCCGGGTCTCGTTCATTTCCATGATGCAGCCCCCGCCCAAAAAGAGACCGAGAATGACGAGCCTTCTCGCGAATATCCGAACTTGCACAATCAAGCTTGGCCCTCCTCGAACACGACGTACCGGCTCCCGGAATACAAGCCTATCCAAACCGGTCGATCGGCGCCGGGCAAAACACGGCCTGAAACACGCATGACCTGGATTTCGAATGGAGGTTCGGCTCGATGGAGGTCTCGAAGCCTCTTGTTCCGACGTGTCGGTCGCCACGGCGACCTAACGTATTTGCACGATCAGTTGCGCCAAGTCCACGAGGAACTCGAGGCCCTCACCCGCTGCGATGGCGGCCGGTCCGCCCAGCCCGAGCACGCCGGTCGTGCCGGAAAACGTCAGGCCGCTACCGATCGTCTCGACAGCGCTTTGCACACACGTAAGCGAACCAAAGACCATGCCCGCACCCAGGGCAACCGTGCATTTCTTGATCCACCGAATTCGCCGACGAGTCATTCCTCGACTCCTTTTCGGTACGGGGGCTATGCCGCAGCACATCCTGCCAGACCCGCTACGCAGCCTCAATCCTCTGACCGCACCGCCCACTTGATACTTCGGCGGGCGGCCGATGTCAATGCAAATCATTTGGAATCGCGATGGAACGCCGATTCATTTGTTAGATTGTAACATTATACTGAATAATGACTTACGTACTAGACCGGGAGCCCGTGTCGACGCACCACCGACTGCAAACGTCAAATAATGGGCCTGATTTTGGCTAGTTTGCCGGGGCAGGACCCCGGTGTCCGCCGATGAACCGCTCGATGATCGTCGCGATGCGGGCGGTCTCGTACGGATCCGTTCGGGTCGAGACGGCATTGTTGTCGATGCCGCCGAAGAAGTGCAGCAGCGGCAGTCCCGCGGCCAAGTCTTCGGGATAGCCGTTGAAAATCTGGCTCCTCATACGGAGATACATCCGATCCAGGTTCTGATTTCGTTGCTCTCGGGCCGTCCCCGGATAGGACGCATAGAAATTCGGCACCGGATGAACCAGATCACCCAAGTCGTATATGGCGGTGAAGTAGGTCTGACCATCGTCCCCGGTGAACGGCGTTCCTTCGTAGATGACACCGTCGCGGTAGCGGTTGCGCTTCGCGACCAATTCCGGCCAGTCGGCTGGGAATGCCATGTCCATCACGGGGGCCAAGGCAGCCTCATTGCTTCGCAGAATCCAATCCGTGCGATTGCGACGAAGCGCTGCATTCAGTTGGCGGTCATAGGCGTGTCTCGCCTGGTCGTCGCCGAGGGCCTGGTCGTCGCCGAGGGCCTCCTCGACGTTGATGATCTCGCCATCGTCGTAGGCGTCTTCGCCCTGGTCGCTCATTTGGAGCGACCGTTTCGAGCCGCGACCATGGTCCGTATCCTGGGCTCGTTTGGTCCGGCGCGACAGTGAACGAATCATGTTCCGATACACGTCGGCATCCACGTAAGGTGGGAGGGATTCCAGCAACTTCTCGGCGTGGTCTGTCTTGGTGCGGGCCAAATCGGCATCGCCCGCCCGAAGGGCCTGCTTCGCCTGCAGAATATCGAGCCTGAGAGCCCGGAAGACCTGTTCCACACTGCCGGCCTCTTGTTGACGAATCAGATCCAGTGCCTCGCGATCGTCGGCCGTCAGACGGCCCGCAGCCCGTTTGGCCACGAGTAGACGGAGGTAGTTCCTGTTGCCCGGCGACTGTCGATATGCGCGGGTGTAGAGTTCCACCGCCTCATCGAATCTGTCCTGCCGGATCAGACGATCGGCCTTGGTGATCAGTGCGCCGGCATTCGAGGCATCTTCAGATTGCGCCGACTCGTTTTCCTCGATCGCCTGGTCCAGGAGGCTTGCGGGCTGTGCGACCGCAAAAGAGACCCGGAAGGCAGCAAATAGAGTCAATAAGATGATCCCGGTTCTTGGCATGGCGGGCTCCTGTCTGGCCTGATTTCCAACAGCGCTCCGGCGGGTGTACGGGTCGGTATGTCGACCGGTTTCGCGCGTGGCTCGCCCCCTGTCCGGCATGATGATTATTACCGACCCGAACGGCTGGATCAAGCGATACCGGTCGTTGGAGGTCGATTGGCAGGGCAATGGCGTTTTCGGGTTCGCGGGACGGCCCGTGAGCCGAGGCGGGCGGGGCAAGTGCAACGAAGTGCAACTTTCGTTGACGACCCGTGTTTTTGGGGTCGTGATGGCGGGTTGGGCCCTTGCGGGTGCAATCCGCCACGGCGGACCTTCGGCTCGTGGTCGCATACTCACTGCATGCGCGGATGAGCATGGCACCGGTGCCCGCTTCACCGACGCGGCGCGTAGGACCGGTGGATTGGGATTCGGATTGTTCGGGTGGATCGATCCTGGGATTCATGGTTCGCTCCTCGATCTTGGGGTCGCCCAGGCGACCGGTGCAGGGTGCAACGAAGTGCAACTCTTGTTGACGACCCGTGTTTGGGGGTCGTGAGGGCGGGCTGGCCTGCGCGGGCTTGCAACTCGCAAACTCATGCCCACCGCATACGCGGATGGCCATGGCACCCGGCACTGGCAGACAAGCTGCCAGTGGCACCCGGCGAGTTTTCCGATCGAGTGGGTGGTTGCGTTCATGG
>JAPULF010000063.1 GCA_027295245.1 Planctomycetota bacterium | reverse complement strand
GACGAAGCGTCGCATCATGGGCCCGCCAAACAACACCCATGCCTCCCTTGCAGAGAAGAGACAGCACACGGTAGCGACACAGCTTGCGGCCCGCCCAACTCGTATCGACGATCGAACTCGACCCCGAAACCGGTAACTTGTCACCCGGAAGCACGTTGTTCTGAGATGAATCGGAATCGTTCCGATCGCGCGACGAGGTCCGCCATTCGTGCCGGCAATGACGACACATCAGGCGACGCCCTACCAGACGCAAGGCGATCCGATAAGCCTGTCCGCATTCCGGGCACTTCACCTGTACGCGATCGGTTGTACCTGATGCCGTGGCCTTATTCTGGCCCGCCTCCATTACGGCTCCCTTTTGCGACCCGGATTTCCCACCCTGTTTGATCATACCGCCGGAACGCGACGATCCAAGGCTGAGCAGGAATTTTTCCCCTCCCGACGCACAGGCTCCACCATTCGAGAAACGGCTTGCTCCAAGTGGCCGAAAATCACCGCTCTCGACGCACCACGCCGCCACCGACCGAAACTACAGCCTGCTACCTAGTTGCTTCAGGAATCCCATCAATACCGGTCGTGGCACCGCGGGCATCTCGGCCGTCGCGAGCTGATCGGACGCCACCTCCGCGATAATGCGATTCACTTGATCCGATACCGGCTTCAACTGCACCACGATTTGGTCCGCGCGATCAAGCTGACCCGCCGCCATCGACTCCACGAATGCGACCACCAGACTCTTAACCGCCACAGGCGACGGCCCCGAGGAATCGTATCCCGATGCCGTCCGGGCCGCCCCGGTTCCCGTCCCGCGCCGATCCGAACCTCGCGGCCGTTCTCGCGACAAACGCTGTTGCAATGCCGCCGACTCTCGCAGGGCTTCCTTTCTGCGACGCTCCTCCATCTCGTCCAGCGGGACGAGCGGCACCTCCTCGATTTCTTCGGGCGCCATCGGCACATAGCACATGATTTGGCAAAATGGGCACTTTGCACGTTTGCCGCCCGTGGTGGGCGGTGAATTGACCAGCTTGCCACAATGTTCGCAGTGAAACTCGATAGACATCGTACCGGGGCTCCGCGCCGACTTCGGGCTACTTTCGGGTACGACGCCCGCGCGGCGTGTCTTGCGAGCGACGAACCCGCCACAGAAATCGTACCGGAACCTCCTCGAACGGCAAGGTCTCGCGAAATCGCTTTGCCATGAATCGCTTGTACTGCTCTCGCATCAGCGCCGGGTTGTTCACAAAAAAGACGATCGTCGGCGGGCACGTCGAAATCTGCGTCGCGTAGTAGATCTTCGGCTGCGCTCCGCGGTGGTCGGCCGGAGGCTGATGTCGCGCCAGGGAATCCTCCAGGGCCCGGTTCAGCATGCCCGTCGTGACCCGCATCCGTGCCTGTTTGAACAGACTTCCGGCAAGATCGATCGTGGATTGAATGTTCCGTTGCTCCGTGGCCGTCGTAAACGCCAGCGGGGCGAACGAGAGACCCTGCAACATCGCGCCGACGTAGTCGCCATACGCCTCCGCATCCGAGCGGCCCTTCGCAAGATCCCATTTGTTGATCACGATCACGACCGGCTTGAAGGCATCCACGATGTATCGCGCCAGCTTCTTGTCCACCTCGCCGATCGGCAGCGTGGAATCTATCATGAACAAAATGACGTCCGCCCTGCGGATCGCGGACAGGGCCCGGGCATATCCGTAAAACTCGATGTCGGTCTTCTGTTTCCGAGGCTTGCGAACGCCGGCCGTGTCGATCGCCACGAATTCGCGATCGTTCAGCGTGAACCGAACGTCGATCGCGTCGCGCGTCGTGCCGGGCACTTCGCTGACGATGACCCGCTCTTGCCCCGCTATCGCGTTGATGAACGAACTCTTGCCGACGTTTCGGCGACCCACCACCGCCACCTTCATCACCGGATCGGGTGATTCCGTTACCGCACGATCGCGCGTGAGTTCGATGATCCGCTCGCACAACTCCCGGCGACCGTGCCCGTGCAGCGCCGAAACGCAAATCGGCTCGCCGAACCCCAATGCCGCAAAAGCGCCCCCGAGGGCCCGATGGATTTCGCCGTCCGCCTTGTTCGCGACCAGTTGCACCGGCGACGTGACGGACCGAAGCAATTGCGCGACTTCGGTGTCCAGAGGCGTGATGTCCTGAACGATATCGACCACGAAGAGGATCAAGTCGGCCGAACCGATCGCCAGCCGGAGCTGATTCTCCACGTGCTCCGTCAGATTGTCGTGGTCCTCGATCCCATACCCGCCCGTATCGATCAGTTCGAAGTAGTTCTCGTCGAATTGGCAAACCGCGGAAACGCGATCTCGGGTAACGCCCGGCACGTCATCGACAATGCTGATCCGCTGACCCGCGAGCGTGTTCAGCAGGCAACTCTTGCCGACATTGGGCCGGCCGACGATGGCAATGGTCGGCAGTAAAATCGCGCTCAAGTGCCACCTCTCCAAGCCAACCGCGGCCGCCCAAGCGCCTGCGGCAACAGGCCGCCGGCTCCGAGCAAGACGGCCCTGTAAAAAACGAAAACACGGATGCGCAAGGTGCCTCTCGCCCCGTGACACGGCCTGCTAGTCAAGCTTGGCGGCATCCAGGAAAAACCCGTCCGGCTTGTGAGCATCGGCGCTGAGACCAAGGTTCGGATCCCGCTTGCTGCGGCCCTTTTGGCGCTTGATCTGTTTCTTGAAGGATCTCAGCTCCTCCCGGCTCGGATTGTCATCCGGATCGGCCGGCCCGTGGAGCAGCCGGATCTTCTGCCAATACGTGGCCTTGCTCTTTTTGGGCCGATTCTTTCGAACCAGGGAAAGCCGCGTGAGAATCTGAGTCCGTTCGGCCGCGGCCCGCTCAGCATCAGGACCCCTCGGATTCTTCCTTCCCGAACGCTTCACGTAGGTCGTGGAAAGCAACTCGCCGAACTCGTTGTGCGGATTGGCCGCCAACCCTTCCCCCGGCAAGTTCGTCGCCCGGTGGCACAGCTTGCAACTGATAACCGCCTCGATGTGCTTCACTCTGTCGACGGTGGGTTTGTCGTCCTTATCGGCCGGATTGGTATCCGCCAGAATCTCAATCCAGTTCAAAACCCCGTCCCCGTCGACGTCCCTGTTCTTCTCGGCCCGGCGCCTTTCTTGTGCATCGGCCATGCCCGACGGTTCGCTCTCGAGCGCCGCGATCCGATCGGCGAGAGGATCATCGTTCGGAAGCCCCGCAATCCGTTCACCGTAGGCATTCAACTTCCCGGATTGGGCCGCGATATGACAAGACGTACAACGGGCCGCCTTGCTGATCAAGAACGCCCGAACCTGCTCGAAGTGCTTTTCCTTTGCGCAGGCCCGCGATGGAATCGCGAAGACCAAGGCAATTACGACCAGCACGAACGCTTTGCACATCGTTCCCATCTTATCGGCTGCAACCGCGGAATCAAAGCGGCCGATCGTCGCCGGTCAGAGAAATGGGGCGTTGCAAATCGTTTTGGGTCTCAGCGGAGGTCAACCGGCACGACCACTCGGCGTCGCCGAAGCGTCGCCGACGCGGCCGCAAGCGCCAACAATGCCGAGGTCGAGGGCTCGGGGATATATGCGAGCCCGGTGATGCTGGGGCCGGATTCATGTTGATGAATGACCGTCGTATTGCCGGTGGCCAGATCGATTGTGAAGAGCATATGGCTGGGGCCATCGTAGCCATAAACCGTGCCGGAATCTAAATCGACCGCCATGCCGCCGAATGCACCCAGCGTCACATTGGGGCCCAGCTCGCCCACCAGCATCGTGCCCGGACCGTTGGGCACTGTGTCGATTCTCCACAGGGCATTGGTTACCCGATCGATTCCATACAGAAGACCGTCCTCTCCCATGGCGAGACCGTTGAAGTCGTGCGGCGAGTCGCCGATGATTCCGATCGCGGTCGCCTGCCCCGTGTCGAGATCAATCGTCATCAAAGACGTCAATCCGTCGATCACGCCGTTCACGCCGTACATGATCTCATTTTCGAAATCGAACACCAAAGACCCCTCGAACGTGGTCAGACCGATGGGCCCGATGTCCAACGCAAACGCATCCTTCGGTTCGATTGCGTAGAGCCGGGATTGAGACTTCAGCGTAAAGCCGTACAGCGTTCCGTCCGGTCCGAACTCCAGCCCCCCAATGGCAAACTCCGTATCGGGATCGCTGAGCGCCACCGGCCCGACATCCGTAAAAACGCCCGACACCGGGTCAATCAGATACAGCATGTCCGGGCCCGTCCCGATTCCATACAGCGTCCCCGCACTTGACGGGGCAGTGAACCCGGCAAGTCCGATCATCGCAGTAGCGCAGGCTATGCAGCCTCGTGTTGATTGCATGGATGACACCCCCTCGCATCCGCCACACGTGTATCATTTTGGAGGGTTGACAGTTCGGTCGAATTGGACAACCGATGCGATAGAATCCCTCACTCCGCGAACCATCATAGTCATCCCGACTTCCAGACGTCAAGAAATATGGCTCATACGACCGCCGACATTATCGGGACGCGCCGAGCAATCCCGATCCGCGTGCCCGAAACGGTGCTTCGTGTTATAAGAGACGATTGACCCGAGTCTTATTGACACATAGAATTCGCAGGCATCACGCAAGCGCACGCTTGCGCATCGCACCGGGGGGGGGAATTGCAAACTCGAAACATCCGGTTGTGTGCTCTGTTGCATAGGAGAACTGCACATGAAATCGTTGCAACGCACTGCTAAGGCATCGATTGTAACTTTGGCGCTTGTCTTTACCCCAGGTTGCGGTGACGCCGGGTTTCTCGCGCTCGCGGACTACCAGCGCGACTTGTTCGGCTTCGGCATCAACGCACTCACCAGCGGAATCGGCGACGCCGGCACGCTCGCAGCCGCCATCTTGTTCGGAGGAGGCGGCGGGCAGGCTGGCCCCCCGGGGGCCCCCGGACCTCCGGGAGTCCAGGGTCCCGCCGGTTCCAGCGTACCGGGCAGCCCCGGCCCGCAAGGCCCCCAAGGCGACTCGGGTGGACAAGGCGATCCAGGAGCGGCCGGCCAGGACGGGCAAGACGGACAGAGTGGCGCCGACGGACAAGATGGCGCCGACGGGCAAAACGGACAAAATGGTGCCGATGGACAAGACGGCGCCGACGGGCAGAACGGACAAAATGGCGCCGACGGTCAGGACGGGCCTCCCGGACCGACGCTTTTCGATATCTTTATTGAGGATTTCTTCGGTGAGGATTTCATCGGCAGCCTACCCGTTCAATTCGTTTCGATCTTCGAGCCGCCCATCGGGGTGGATCCGTTTTCGGGGCCGACCCGGGCCGCGTTTCGCGTCGCGATTCCACCGAGCTACCAGGGACTCAAC
>JAPULF010000629.1 GCA_027295245.1 Planctomycetota bacterium | reverse complement strand
ACCACACCCATGCCGCCGTGGGCCAGTTCGCGAATGATCCGGTAGCCCTCGATGGAGACGGTTCCGGCGCCCATCTTTCGATCTGCCGACTTGTCCTGCGGAACGGTATCGGACAGGCTCGATCGCTCGACAGAAGAAGACCGCGGCGTTGCCAGAAGGGACTCATCGGGATCATAAGGAGGTTCGTAGGTCTCCACACGCTTGCTCGCCTCGCTTCCGGTTGAAGCCCAGGCAGCGCAGGTCGAGCACGCACTGAGATGGGCCTCCACACGCGTGCGTTCCTCGGCCTCCATCTCGTCCGCGCGGTAGCGTTCAATGTCGATTTCCTTCAGACACTCGTTCATCACATGATACCCGGCCTCCCGGTAGAGATACTACTGTATCATCCGGGCGACGACTAGTACGCCGTCACGCGTAACTTTGTGGATCTTGGGGATGGATGGCCGATGAATTCGCGATTTACGACCGCTGACGTCCGCATCAGACTGAAACGGCTACACCCGCAACCTCAGGAGTGAAGATGCACTGGGCGGTCATCCTACGGTAAGTGTGGCTCATTCGGTTTGGGGGGCGTCAATTGACCGTTTGCCAGCAAGAAAAGATGCGTCAGTTCGACGATGGATCTTGCACCGGTCTTCCTGACAATATGCGAGCGATGCACTTGCACGGTCTTGGGGCTGATCGAGAGACCCGCCGCGATTTCCTTGACGCTCTTGCCTTCGGCAAGCTGGGCCATGATTTCTCGTTCACGCGGAGTAAGTTGACCGATCCGGGCCGACGCCCCCAACCGGTTCGCGCGATTCTGTCGGGCCTGGGCATCCTGGGCCAGGGCTCTTTCGACACCCGCCAAGAGTCGATCGGCCCCGATGGGCTTTTCGATGAAATCAACGCTGCCTTTTTTCAGAGAATCCACCGCCGACGAAACTTCTCCGTAGCCGGTGAAAATGACCGTGGGAATGTCGATTCCCATCGAGGCCAGGGCCTCCAGCAATTCGAGACCGCTCATGCCCGGCATATGCAAATCGAGCAGTAGACAGCCGGGTTGTCCGGCGTCATAGGAATCCAGGAATTCCCGGGCCGAAGCGAAGAGTTGCGTGTCCAAGTCCGCAGTCTTGAGTACACACTGAAGCGATTTTCTGGCGGCTTGATCGTCATCTACGACAAACACGCACGGGCTGCCATTCATTCAAGTGTCCTGTATCGCCCGTGCCGTGTTCGAACTCGAAATGAGGTGGCAAAGCCCGGATCCGCCCCCAACGGCGTGATGTCGACCCCAAACCGGGACAGTTGCCAAGCGCGTCCGCACCATGGCCTTGTGACCAAGAGGCTAGACGGTGCCATGAGGATTGTCAAACTTCGGCGTCGATCGTGCCAAAGATCGGGTGTGACCGGCCCAGCTCGCGCGCCAGGCAAGCCAAAAGGGGCTAGCAAGTGGCGTAGGGGTTGACCGCGCCCTGCCGATCCGCCGCCAAATGGAATCGCACCAATTCGGCCACGCTACGCGCGCCTGTCTTCCGCATGATGTGGGATCGGTGGGCCTCGACCGTCTTGACGGTTACACCGAGCTTGGAGGCAACCAACTTGTTCCGTTCACCAGACACCACGTGACTCAAAACCTCACGCTCACGATCCGACAGTGTTGCGAGGCGGGCTGCGATTCGGTCGCATTCCGTCCGCTCGCCGCGTCGTTGCAAGTCCCATGCGATCGCCTTGTGAATCACTTTCAGCAGCGCATCGGACCTGAATGGCTTTTCGAGGAAATCGAAGGCCCCACGTCTCATCGTCTCCGTGGCCATCGGAACGTCGCCGAATCCCGTCACGAAGATGACCGGTAACGCACAATTGCGTTCGGCAAGTGTCTTCTGAAGCTGCAGCCCACAGATACCCGGCATGCGTACATCGAGCAGCAAACAACCGGGACGCTCGGGTTAGAAACCCTCCAGGAATTCCCCGGCAGACGAAAACGCCTCCGTGCGTAGACCGTGCGCCTCGATCAACCGGAGCATCGTCAGGCGAGTCGCCGGATCATCATCGACGATATAAACTGTCGGAAGATTGTTCATGCCCACAGATTCCATCCCCCGAGCCTCGAAGTTTTTCGAAACGTGCTGCCGCCGATCCGTGTCATGCCGGCCACGCCGTACCACGTCGAATCCAAAGATCGACGCGCTCGTTGACCGAACTGCGCCAAGTCCATACGGCTCGCAGGCTACGACCAAAGCACAGCGAGTCAACGGAATAATCGACATTTCACGATCGATTTCGCGCACCGCGGGCTAAGGCAGATTGCCAACCTCGAGCGCTTTCGACAAAAAAGAGGAGATTATGTCTCTTATTGTCGGATTCGACGGCCGTCTTTCAATTCGACCGGTTCTAGGGAAGGTCATGCCCCCTGTCAGTCGCAATCCGTTCTTGTCATCGGAGGATTCACAACTGCATGCCGACTTACTCGGCACCGACTAACCCCGTTTTCCCATCTTGCGAACGGCCTTGAAGTGGGCCTCATCCACAGGCTGAATGGACAATCGTTGACCGCGTTTCAAGACCAGCATTCCGTCGAGTTCGCCCGCGGCCTTCATTTCCGCCAACCGCACCACGGCGGGGAATTTCTCCACGAACTCGACATCGACCATGACCCAGACTGGATTCTCCTTCGACGCCCGAGGGTCGTAGTGCTTGTCATTCGCATCCCAGGCCGTGTAATCCGGATACGCCGGGCCGAAAACCCTTCCAATCCCGGCCACGCCGGTCGGTTCGGTGCTCGAGTGATAGAATAGCAGCAGGTCACCGACGGCCATCTCGTCCCGCATGAAATTCCGGGCCTGATAGTTGCGTACACCGTCCCAACTCGTTCGGCCGTCCCTTTCCAGATCTGCGATCGAATAGCTTCCCGGTTCGCTCTTGATCAGCCAGAACCTCCGCTTACTTCCCATGGTCGGACTCGGCTCCCTTTTGTCTGGGTCTACGCAGTTCGACGCATCGTGGGGTGCCCCGCACGACCGGTCAAGGCCGGTTTGCCTGAGAAGTGGCCACGCCCGGGGCAAGGGTCGCGGGCGGCTTGACGGGACCTTGCTTCGCGAGTTGCTCGCTGGTCAAGAGCCGTTCGAGCCGGGAACAGAGTTGATCGAAGAGGTCGTGGATCGGCTGCCGTAGCCGTTGAATCTCGCTCGCATAATGCCGACGCTTGGCCTCGCTGTCGGACTTCGTGCGCAGGCGCTCGGCCTGCTCGATGTCGGCCCTGCGGGAATTGAGATAGTCGACGGCCTGTTTCTTCAGGTCCTTCAAGATGGCCTCCGCCTTTCCACGCTGCAATGCGTCGCATTCGTGGAATTCGCAGAACCACTTCACGTACCGATCCCACTTGGATTCGTCGGCCGACGCCGGATGGATGCCCGCTCCGGGACGCGAAGACGCGACCGGATCATGGGCCAAGCCGCCGAAGCGCGGTGCGTTTTGTGCCAGACGGCTCTTGTGATAGGGATCGTTGTGCAGACCCCAGTCTTCCGCGGTCCATTCGCCCGCCTCCCATCGGGTGAGCATCCTTTCGAAATCGACGCGCCGTTTGGCGTATGCCTTCAGGTCGGTCCGAAGAATCCTCCGCTGTTGGTCATTCATCTTCAGCTCGGTCTTCTTCACGATTCGATCGATCACATCGAACGCGTCGCGCACCATGGGCCTGCCCATTCGCGTCCACCTCTGGACCTGTTCCGCCGTAAACGGCTGGTGATTCGAGCGTGTCGTCATCATTTCGGTCGCCATCGGCATAATGTCTTTGAAGTGCTTGAATGCCATAGTCATCGTTTCGCGGCGCATGTCCGATTGCACGGATTGTCTCAGTTCGTCCGACAGCAGGTAGCGTTCCTGGAGGCCGTCCACGAAAACGGTTTCGCGCTCCATCATCCGCCACGGGGGGATGTCGGCGACGTGGTTGATCAGGTCGAGCGTGAATCGATCGGCCTCGGTGTTCCATCCGTACTTTTGGAACATGTACACGTTGGCGTCCTTGAGAATGCGGGCCTCGTCTTCCCAGGGACCGATCTTCTTCGTGAGGGCCTCGAGCGTCTGCATTTGTTGAACTGGGTCTTGTAGTTCGTTTTTGGATTCGCTGTCGGATTTGGGTTCCGGTTCGTCGCCACGGATCGGCTGCAGTCCCCCCGCAGCGAGCAAGAGGCAGGCAAGCGCTCCCCACCGTCGGACCCTCATTCGACCAACAGGTTGTTTCCGGAGATGCGCCACGTCCGAACCCTCAATTACCGGTTTCCACCTATTCGTATTGAAGCGCCTCGATCACCGAAAGACCACCCGCCCGTCGCGCCGGAAACATGGCGGCCATGACGGTGATTATAAGGGCGGCCGC
>JAPULF010000628.1 GCA_027295245.1 Planctomycetota bacterium | reverse complement strand
GATACGAGATGCTGCTTCCCGGCTTCGCGTTGGTGCTGGCCCGTATTGCCGGACTGATGCTGGCCGTGCCCATGTTCTCGAGCAGCCAGCTTCCCCGCCCAATCAAGATCGGGCTCGTGCTGTCGCTGGCGCTAATGGTATTTCCGGCTGTGTCGCCGAGCCTGCCGAATTCGCTCACACTCGGTCAGGCCGCCGCCGGAATACTCGGCGAGTTTGTAATCGGCGAGGTGATCGGGCTGGGCGCCGGGCTGATCTTTTTCGGGGCGCAATTCGCGGGAAAGATGATCAGCCACCAGACCGGCATGGCGCTGGGCGCGGTGTTCAACCCCGTATTCGACGCTGAGTCCACCGTATTGGATCAGATCTGGTTCTTCACGGCCCTATTGTTCTTTCTCGCGCTGCACGGGCATCTTGCGGTCGTGGAAGTCGTCCTGGGCAGCTTCGAAAAGGTGCCGCCCCTGACGCTGTGGCCCGGCGGGCTCACGGCGGAGTTTTTCGCCTCGATTCTCCAAAGCATTTTCGAAATGGCGGTGCGACTGGCGACCCCGACGATTCTGGCACTCAGTCTTACGTTGCTGTCCCTGGGCGTACTCATGAAGACGATGCCGCAATTCAACATCTTGAGCGTGGGTTTCAGCCTCAAGATTGTAATCGGAATCTTCATCATGTCGGTGACGATCGGGGTGTCGGACGGTGTCATGACCGACGCATTGGCCGAGGGCTTGGACCACGTCGGATTGTGGCTGGACGAAGTTTCGGAAGGGGTAATACATGCCGGATGATGCCGGCGAAAAAACCGAGGCCCCAACGCCAAGGAAGCTGCAGGAGGCCCGCAGTAAAGGAAACGTTGCCAAGAGCAACGACCTCAATGCGGCACTCGGGCTTCTCGGCGGATTGTTTTGTTTGTCCTGGTTCGGAACCCGGATTCTGGCGGCGTGGCTGGAATTCCTCCGCGAGAGTCTGTCAACCGGCGATCCAAATTCGTTTGCGAGCATCGATATTGTCGAGGTGGTGGAATCGGTCGGCACCACCATGTTCGTCGCGGTCGGGCCGATCTTGGCCGGGCTGGTGGTGGTGGCATTCCTCTCCAACGTCTTGCAGGTCGGGTTGCTGCTGACCGGAAAGCCCCTGATGCCGACGTTGAACAAACTGAATCCGATCAACGGCGTCAAGCGGCTGTTCAGCACCAAGACGTTGGTTCAGTTCGCCATGAATATGGTGAAACTGACGGTTGTTTCCTTCGTGGCCTACCACGCGATTCATGATCGAATCGGCGACATCCTGATGGCAATGGAAATGACCGGTTGGCGGCAGATCGGCTTGATGGGAACGCTGATTTACGAGATCGGCCTGCAACTGGCGATGACGCTGCTGGTGATCGCGTTGCTCGATTTCGGCTGGCAAAAGTACAAGCACCAGCGGGACTTGCGGATGTCCAAGTTCGAAGTCAAGGAAGAGCTTCGACGCATGGAAGGCGATCCGATCATGAAGCAGCGGCGGCGGCGGGCCCAGTTTGCGGCGGCCATTCAGCGCATCCGGGGCGCCGTCCCCACGGCGGACGTCGTGGTGACAAACCCCACCGAGTTGGCGATCGCGATCAAGTACGACGCCGAACAAATGGCCGCCCCCAGAGTCGTCGCCAAGGGACAGGGGCTGCTCGCCGCCAAGATTCGCGAAATCGCCATGGCCCACGGCGTGCCCATCGTGCAGCGCAAGGCGCTGGCCCAGACCCTTTACAAGATGGTCGACATCGGGCACGAGATTCCCGAACGGTTCTACAAGGCCATCGCGGAGATATTGGCGTACGTCTATGAGTTGTCCGGCCGGTCGAGTCAACGCCCGGTCGCACCCGCCGCGTAACGACCGGCGGGAAGCCGTCGAAGCGGACTTCGACGGTCACGACTATTTGAGGATTCGACGCGTCTCATGGCTACGGAAGGCACACCGCTGACTCGAGCGATCGACCTCGTCTATCGCAATCGCGGGTTGTTGTACCCGGTGACCGCGCTGGCCTTGGTGCTGGTCCTTCTCGTCCCGTTGCCAACGTCGATCCTGGACGTGCTGTTGGTCGCGAACATCACCCTCAGCGCCATCGTCCTGTTGACCGTGATGTACATGAACGGCCCGCTGGAATTCTCGTCTTTCCCGTCGCTGCTGCTGTCTCTGACGCTTCTGCGATTGGTGCTGAACACGGCGACCACGCGGCTGATCCTGACCAACGCCGACGGAACCACCGCTGCCGCGGGTCGCGTCATCGAACAGTTCAGCGCCTTCGTCGCCGCCGGATCGCTGGCCGTCGGCGTGATCATTTTCATCATCATCACGGTCATCCAGTTCGTGGTCATCACCAAGGGCGCCACCCGGATAGCCGAAGTCGCCGCCCGGTTCACGCTCGACGCCATGCCCGGCAAGCAAATGGCCATCGATGCCGATCTGTCCGCCGGATTGGTCGACGAGGCGGAGGCCAAGCGTCGCAGAGAGACTATCACGCAAGAGGCCGATTTCTACGGCGCGATGGACGGTGCCAGCAAGTTCGTGCGTGGCGATGCCATCGCGGGCCTGATTATTACGTTTGTAAATATAGTAGGCGGAATCTATGTCGGCATGATCGAGGTGACGCCGTCCCTCTCCCTGCTTCAATGCCTCGACGTGTTCACCAAGCTGACCATCGGCGACGGATTGGTTTCGCAGATTCCCGCGTTCCTGGTGTCCATTGCCGCGGGCATGATTATCACACGCTCCACCGGGAAGAGAAGCCTCGGCGAGGAGTTGATGGGACAGCTCTTCTCGAAGCCCGTTGCCTTGTTGCTGGCGGGTGGTTTCCTCATGGTCCTGCTTCTGACGCCGTTGCCCAAGATTCCGTTGCTCCTGATGGGCGGCGGGGCCCTGGGTCTCGGGTACTTCACGCGAAGGCAGGCGGTGTCCGAAACCAAGGCCAAGCAGGTCAAGGCGGCGTCGGTTCCCAAGGAGCCCGAACGGATCGAGACCTGTCTGACGGTGGACCCGCTCGAACTCGAGGTCGGGTACGGCCTGATCCGACTGGTGGATCGCAAGCAGGGCGGCGATTTGCTCGAACGCATTTCAAACGTTCGACGGCAGATCGCCACCGATCTCGGGATCATCGTCCCGCCCATCCGGATACGCGACAACGTGCGGCTGGAGCCCAACGGATACACGCTCAAGCTCCGGGGCGCCCCGATCGCCAAGGGCGAACTGCTCCCGGGCTACTTGCTGGCCATCGATTCCGGCGCGGTCGCCGACAAGATGCACGGGATCGAAACGCGCGAACCGGCGTTCGGCCTGCCCGCCGTGTGGATCGGTGAAGACGCCCGATCGGATGCCGAGCACCGGCATTATACGGTTGTCGATGTAACGAGCGTTCTGGCGACGCATCTGACGGAACTGATCCAGACCCACGCCGCCGAGCTTCTCACCCGGCAGGATGTCGGCCGACTGCTCGACAACCTCAAGGAACGAAGCCCCAAGGTGGTCGAGGAGGTCGTGCCCGAGCAACTCAAGATCGGCGAGGTCCAGGCGGTGCTGGAGCGACTCTTGCGCGAGCGCGTCCCGATCCGCGACCTCGAGATCATTCTCGAGGTCCTCGGTGACTGGGCCGGCCGGACCAAGGACCCCGACGTACTCGCCGAGTACGTCCGCAACGCCCTCGCCCGGATGCTGTGCGAACGGAACTGCGATGACGGCCGCACGCTGCACGCGGTAACGCTCGATCCGGGACTCGAGGACACCATCAATTCGCACGTCGAGCGCAGCGAGCGCGGCGCCTTTCTGACGATTCCGCCCGCGATGGCGAATCGGATCGTGTCCGCGATTCGCGCGGAACTCGATGTTTCGGCCGGGAAGTCGGCCGGGGCACAACCGATTCTGCTGACGTCGCCGCAGGTGCGGCAATGGGTCAGACGCTTGATCGAAACGGCGCTGCCAAAGGTGGCGGTGCTTGGATACAACGAGGTTGTCCGGGGCATCGAGATTCGGACACATGGAATGGTGGCAATAACGGATGCAACTGAAAACATACCGAGCGCGGTCCATGTCTGACGCGTTGGCCCGGGTCAAAGCCGACCTGGGTCGCGACGCGGTCATCCTGAACACACGAACGGTCAAGCGCGGGGGCGTCTTGGGCGTGGGCGGGCGTGCAATGGTCGAGATTACGGCAACCCTACATGCCGAAACCGTGCAATCCGTTCGAAAGACCGAACGCCCCGGTGCGGACAAGTCGAGCGGCATGCCGGTACCGGCCCAAACTGGCGATGGCAAACGGAATTCGCCTGCCCTGCAGAATCGACTCGCCGCCTATGCCGCGTCGGCGCGCGGCCCGGCCCAGCCAGACCGATTCGCCGCGTCGTCGCCCGCCGCGCGTGCAGTCGACACGGTAACCGCGCCGGCCGGCGCATCACCCGAATCTGCCGGTCTCGAACAAGGAACCGACCCCGGACTCCGTCGCGAATTGGAATCGATCCGAACGATGGTCAATGAGCTGCTGCGCGACAATCGTCGATCGAGAAACTCGGACATTCCCGCGGAGTTGGTCGATTACTACGTCGAGTTGATCGGAAAGGACGTGACCGGCCATCTTGCGGCCGAGATCATCGATCGCGTGCGGGCTCGCCTGGACGACGCCAAGCCCGCGTCGCCGATTAAATTGACCACAAGTACGGGCGAAGCCGCCCGCGATCGACACATCCGACAGGAAATACTGTTCTGCCTCGGCGAGATGATCCCGCCCGCGTCGCCGCTCAAGCTCCGCCTCGACGCCCGGCCGACGGTGGTGGCGCTGGTCGGACCGACGGGCGTCGGCAAGACCACCACGCTGGCGAAACTCGCTGCAAACATGAAGCTGCGTGAATCGAAGAGGGTCGGCCTGATCACCGTCGACACGTTTCGAATCGCCGCGGTGGAACAACTAAAAACCTATGCCCGAATCCTGGACGTCCCGCTCTTGAGTGTTACGACACCCGACGAGATCAAATCGGCCGTGACGCGACTGGCCGATCGGGACCTGATCCTGATCGATACGGCCGGACGCAGCCAGAAAGACACGGATCGCCTCACCGAGTTGAAGCAGTTCTTGCAGGCCGCCGCAACCGACCAGATTCATCTCGTCCTGTCCACCACTTCTCGGGAGCAGACGATCCGCGAAGCCATAGATCGGTTCGGGGCCGTGGGTTCCGATCATTTGATCTTCACCAAGATCGACGAAGCCTATGGCTTCGGCGTCATTCTCAACGTGCTCGAATCGGTCGACCTGAAGCTGTCGTACCTGACGAACGGACAGTCGGTGCCCGACGACATCGAGGTCGGTACCGCACATCGGGTCGCCCGGTTGATTCTGGAGCCCGACGGTTCGCCGGAACGTTCGGGCCACGGATCGTTGCGGATAGCGCGCCCTGCGTCGCCGGCATCGTTTCGTTCGGAGATCCATGCATCTGTCGGAGGTGGAGCGACGCGATGAATGTCGGAACCGTGGATCAGGCGTCCGGTCTTCGCGAACTGGTGCAGGCGTCGCGGCCTGTGTTTCGGTCGCGAGACCGACGGGCCGGCGGCGCCCGCGTCGTGGCGATCGCCAGCGGAAAGGGCGGCGTGGGCAAGACCGTTATCGCGACCAATCTCGCGATTGCGCTGGCCCGGCGCGGACGCCGCATCGTGCTCGTGGATGCCGACCTCGGCACCGCCAACGTCGACGTCCTCCTCAATGTCGAGGCGAATTACGACGTTTCGCACGTCATTCGAGGCGAACGGTTGATCGATGACGTGGTGACTTGCGTGGCCCCCGGATTGCAGATCGTCGTCGGCGCCTCCGGCCTTGCATCCGCCGCCGATCTCTCGGCATGTGATCGGCTGTCGCTCGTGGACGGACTGTCGTCGCTGGAATCCCGCGCCGACCTGCTGCTGCTCGATTGCGGCGCGGGCATCTCACAAAACGTGCTTGCATTCGCACGGGCCGCGGATGAACTCCTCGTCATCACCACACCCGAACCCACCGCGCTCACCGACGCCTACGCCCTGATCAAGGTCGTCAGTCGCTTGCCCGGTCCGCCGGA
>JAPULF010000627.1 GCA_027295245.1 Planctomycetota bacterium | reverse complement strand
CGGCTGGCACAGCTTTCGAGGAGATGCGGCGCTTACCGGTGTGGCCACCTCCGCTCTGCCGGCCGAGCTAAAGGTCCGCTGGCGATACGAATGCCCCGAGCCCGTCGCATCGACGGCCGCCATAGCGAATGGGATAGCGTTCGTCGGCTGCGACGACGGCAACCTGTATGCGCTGAACCTGAGCAACGGCGCGGTCGCCTGGAAATATGCGGCGAAGGACGCGATCCGCTCGTCGCCGACGTTCGTTCGGCCGCCCAAACTCGGGAAGCAGATGGTCGCCTTCGGTGATGAACTCGGCACGTTGCACGCGATCGACGCCAACACCGGCAAGCCGATCTGGACATACGAAACCGAAGCGCCGATCGTCTCGTCGGCCAATTACCACCAAGGCAGATTCGTATTCGGCTCGTACGACGGCACGCTCTATTGTGTGACCGCCCACGACGGCAAACTCGTCTGGAAATACCAGACCGACGATCGCATTCACGGAACGCCGGGGATTGCGGGAGACGTGTGCCTGACAGCCGGTTGCGACGGGCAGTTGCACGTGGTCCGGCTTTCGGACGGAAAGGCGATTGCGAAGGTCGAGTTGGGCTCGGTCTCCGGAGCTTCGGCGGCCGTGCTGGATTCGCGCGTCATACTGGGCACGTATGGTAATCAGGTGCTGGGTATCGATTTTCGCACGCGCAAGGTCGCGTGGACCTATGAAAACCCCGACCGCGAATTCCCGTTCATGTCGTCCGCCGCCGTGACGCCTAGGCGGGCTTTTCTCGGAGGACGCGACAAACGACTGCGTGCCCTCGATCCCAAGACCGGAAAGCTGTTGTGGGAGTTTCCCACCAAGGGTCGAATCGACTCGTCGCCCGTCGTCGCCGGGGATCGGGTATTTGTGGGCTCGTACGATGGCAAGATCTACGCGGTCGCCGCCGCCACGGGGAAGGAAGTCTGGCACTACGAGACCGGCGCCCCGTTCAGCGCGTCTCCGGCGATCGGCGGTGGGTGTTTGGTCATCGGTAACGAAGACGGCGTCATCTACTGCTTCGGCTCGAAGTGATCGCGCGGGTCCTCGACGGGTCGGCGGCGACCTGGTCGAGGTGTTACCGAGGATGCAGACACTATCTCAAAGGCGATTGTGGCACTGGTTTTTTACCAGTGGAAAACGGCTCTCGAGATAGTTCCCAAGGAACCGAAATGACTTCGATTCACCAGGAGATTACGTTCGACGCGCCTCCTTCCAGGGTCTACAAGACGCTGATCGACTCCGGCGAGTTCGCCTGCTTCACGGGCGCGCCCGCCGATATCAGCCCGGAAGAAGGCGGCGCGTTCATTTGCTTCGGCACTTTCATTCTTGGCCGCAACATTGAACTGATTCCCGACAAGAGAATCGTCCAGGCGTGGCGGGTCTTCAATTGGGCGGAGGGTGTGTACTCGATCGTGCGATTCGATCTGTTCGACGAAGGTGGGAAGACCAGGCTCGTGATGGATCACACGGGGGTCCCCGAGGACGCAGTGGGGCATATCGACAGCGGCTGGGGACAAAAGTATTGGGAGCCCCTCCGAAAGTATCTCGCATCTTGAGATCGGATGCTCCACGTCTTTGACCGGCCTTGGATCTGAAGCCGGCAATTCACAGCAGCGATTATCCGTAGCAGTCTTGGGTTGATGAACGGTGGTACTCTGATGACAAAACACTGCCAAGAACTATCCGCCGGCGGGAGTGTTGAGACTCTCGGCGGAAAGGCCGTCAATCTCGCTCGCGTCGAGCAAGCCGGTTTCCGCGTGCCGAGCACGCTCGCGATCGGAAGCGGCGGGCTGCGTTTGTTTCTCGCCGACAATGGATTCACGCCGCTCGTTTCGAGTTATCTACAGGGGATTTCGGGAGCCGGTCTTTCCGCGGGCGATGAACAATATCGTCGGCTCGTCGAAAAAATACGGGAAGGCGAATTCCCGAACGAACTCGAGAACGAGGTTCGCGATGCCGCCGAGAAGACACTTCGACGTTCACCCTTCGGAATAGCGGTTCGCTCGTCGGCCGGGCACGAGGATTCCGAGCAGGCGAGGTTCGCCGGCGTATTCGAAAGTTTTGTCGGCGTAATGTGCGCCGATGCGGCCCTCGACAAGGTCGTGTCCTGCGGGTGCTCGGCCTGGTCACCGAGGGCCGTTCGATACATGGCTCGCATGGGGCTGGAGCCGATCGTTCATGGAATGGCCGTCATGTTGCAGGAAGTCGTGCCGGCAACGAGTTCCGGCGTCATCTACACGGCCGATCCCGTGACGGGCAATCCCTGGCAATTCGCGATGCGGGCCACGCCCGGACTCTCCATCGATCTGATGAGCGGGAGCGGCGCCGGGGATACCTATAAGACGGACTGGGATACCGGGGCAATCATCGAAAAGGAGATCGTGTCGAAGCAGACGGTGATGAACGCGACACCCGACGGCGTTCAAACGACGGTCCATCGCGCCGGGCGGAGCGACGAATCCGCGTTAGGCGATGACGACGTTACGGTCATCGCGCGAATCGCCCGGGCGCTGGACGAAGCGTTTGACAAACGTCTGGATATAGAGTGGATCCTGACGCCGGACGGCCCCTGGATCGTGCAGGCCCGCCCCATGACGGCTCTGCCCCCGTTCTTTCCCGCCGAGCTGACCGAAAGCCGCAAGAACCAAACCTGGCAGCCGGTGTAGGTTGTCTTGCCGTTGCGGGCGGATCATCCGGTGAATTTTGTGACGCCGCTCTACGCCCATTACTCCGAATCCGAGATGTGGTATCGGTATCAGCCCGACGACATCGTCCTGACGGGCATTTGGAAGACCGAACTCACCGTCAACGGCTACCGATTCTGTGAACCCGGAGCCGGTCCGACCTTTCAGGACTACTTTGAAGACCCGGGCCAATATGAACCCTGGCTAGAGAAGAACGAGCCGCGATATCGCCCACGGTGGGATGGCCACGCGAAAGAACTCCGCCGGCTTGCCGACTTGACGCGCGAGGGTATGGCCGAAACGACGGGCGCCGCCGAGTTGGCGCGGTCGACCGGCGTTGTGGAGTTCCGGCGTCGACGATGTTCAGCCGATCAGTGCGATCAAGAATACGTTGCTCGGAAAGTCGCGAGACATTCGGAA
>JAPULF010000626.1 GCA_027295245.1 Planctomycetota bacterium | reverse complement strand
ATCGCAGAGGGTTTCGTCGCACATGGCCAACAGATCGGAATGCAGAGTCGGCGGGCGCGATCGATGATCGTGCCGGGACAGGATCAGTTTCCTTGGCGGTGCTGCGACCGAAGTGTCCGGGTCGATTTGCCCTTCGGACGGTCGGAGCGCGGCGGTCAGTTCCCGGCGGGTGCTTTCTGACGCCCGCCACGCGTTCATCTCGAAGTCGACGTATTCGGCGATCGGGCTCAGTTCGATCAGCCTGTTCAGCCGGGCGGATTCCTCGCCCTGCCATTGCCCGCCTTCTTCGACGGAGCGGATCGTCAGGATCAACGGTGCGGGCACGCGATTGGGTTCGTGGAGCGAGCGAATCTCGTCGTCGCTGACGCCCGGCATGAGATCCAGCCGGAGTTCAATCAGATCGGCGCCGAGATCGATTGCCGATTCGATGTCGGATCGAATCTCGTGAATGGAGGAACCGGAGATGGAAACCGCCAATAGAGTCATAAGATTGGCGCTTGTTCTCCTTTCTCGAGACACGGCCGTTGGGTGGTCGCGGAATCAGCTTGCCCTGCCCGCGTTGGCCGGTCAAGGCGGCCCATTTCGTATTGGAAGGGGTCGTCACGCACCGTCGGCCCTACCAGATTTGGACCTCGGGGGTGAGGTCAATGCTGTGGGCTTCCGCGACGCGCTCGCGCACCATCTCGATCAACTCGATGATGTCAGACGCCCTACCCGGCACGTCGGCGACGATGAAATTGGCGTGTCGATCCGAAACGGCGGCGGTTCCGTGCCGTAGCCCCTTCAGCCCGGCGCGGTCGATCAGTTCGCCTGCCGACTGTCGGTTGGGGTTTCGGAAAATGCATCCGGCGCTTTGGACGCCGAGCGGCGGTTGCGTGTTTTGCTTGTACATCCAGATTTCGTCGAATCGTTCGCGGAGGGCGTCCGGATCGGTCTTGTTCAACTGGAACGTCGCGGCGATCACCTGATCCGAGCCGAGGCCGCAATACCGGTAACCGAATTCGAGGTCGTCGCGCTCCCTTACGAAGATCTCTCCCGCGGGATTGACGACGCGGACGCTTCGGACCGCGGTGCCGATTTCGCCGAACTTGCCGCCGCAATTCATGCGAATCGCGCCGCCGACGCTGGCGGGGATGCCGGCCACGTGCTCGAGTCCCGATAGCCCGCGACGTACGCATGCGATCACGAGTTTTGCGAGGCTGACGCCCCCGCCCGCGGTGACCCGCGGCCCGTCGAATCTTGTTTCCATGAAGGCGTCCTGGGTGAGCCGGACGACCGCGCCGCGGACGCCGTCGTCGTTGACGAGGACGTTGGCCCCGAGGCCGAGGAAGCGGATGGGTGTTCGGGTCTTGTGACAGCGGCGCACGACGGTTGCGAGCTGTTTCGCGGTCTTGGGCTCGATGAGGTATTGGGCGGGTCCGCCCAGCTTGAACCAGGTGAGCGGGGCGAGCGGGACGTTGCGCCGGCAGATATCAGGCAAGTCGTCGAATAAGTTCATCGGCGATCTTCCAGACGTCTCCCGCGCCCATGGTCAGCACAACGTCACCACCCTTGGCTTGGGCGACCACATGTTGGACTATCTGCTCGTGGCTCGGCAAATACAAGGCGTTGCCGCCGTTCGCCTGGATTCGGTTGACCAAGTCGGAACTGCAAATCGCGCCGCACACGTCCTCGCTGTCTCTTACAAAGTATATGTCCGGTACCAGCAGATGGTTCGCATCGCCGAAACTGCGGGCGAAGTCGCTCAGGAGAAAACGGGTTCTCGAGTGCTGATGCGGCTGAAAGACGACCCAGAGCTTTCGGTCGGGGTGTTGCTCTCGGACGGTTCGAATGGTGACCTGGATTTCGGTGGGGTGGTGGCCGTAGTCGTCGAGTACGAGAATGCCGCCGACTTCGCCACGGGTCGTCAGTCGTCTTTCGGGGCCGCGGAATTCGGCCAGGGCATCCGCGATGGCCTCGGGCTGGACGCCTGCGTGGTGGGCGAGGGCCGCGGCTGCGGTCGCATTCGAGATCTGGTGGCGGCCGGGGATGTTCTCCAGTTCGATTCTCGAGAAGAACTCGTTGTCGTGAATCAGGTCAAACCGGTAGTTCCCCAACACGCTGCCGATGTTGATTGCTCTCCACGTCACGTCCTCGCCGAATCCGAATGTTTCCACCGTTGCGGCGATGTTTCGGACGGCGATCGCGGCCGCGGGGTCCTCGCCATTGATAACGATCCGGCCGTCAGAGGGCAGGCCGCCGGCGAATCCACTGAATGCCTCGATGATGGCGTCGAGTCCGTCGAAGCAGTCGAGATGGTCTTCTTCGATGTTGAGGATCGTGGCGTATTGGGGTGTGAGGTTCAGGAACGAGCGATCGTATTCGCAGGCCTCCGCGACGAGGATCGGCCCGTCGCCGACTCCGGACCCGCCGCCGAGCTGCTTGACGTGGGCCCCGATGACGAATGTCGGGTCTTTCCGCGCCTGGCGGAGGATATAGGCCAGCATGGCGGTGGTGGTGCTCTTGCCGTGGGTGCCGGCGACGGCGATTCCGGTGCGGAGTTGCATGACCCGGCCCAGCATCTCCGCGTACTTGAGGCGTTGGACGCCGCGTC
>JAPULF010000625.1 GCA_027295245.1 Planctomycetota bacterium | reverse complement strand
TTCGCCGTCCGCGCTATCTGCACTTCGTGATTTTTCTGGCTGTCGCAATTTTGCTTCCGTTTCTCATTTCGCAGGTGAAGCCGGTTTTTCTTGTGCGACGGTACACGGTCGTTGCACTTCTTCCGTTCGTGATGCTGGTCGGGCCGCTGTTGTGGAAGTTCGTAAGTCGCGTTCCGGTTCAGGCGTGTTGCCTGGCTCTGCTGGTCGCGGTGGGGCTTTCACTTCATCAGGATCGGGTGTCGCGGAATTCGCACTCTCAGCGGCGGACGGCGCGGTACCTGGTTGAACATGCCGCCGACGGCGATGTCCTTTTGTTTACGAGCTTGAGTCGAGCGTCGATCGAGTACTATCTTCGGCGGCTGGCCCCCGAGAAAGAATGGATACAAATGTCGTTTCCCGCCGCGATCGACGCGCACCCCGGTTGGCGGGATCTTCGGGCGGCGGCGAACCGGCGAGAGGTATTGGAGCGAGAGGCGGACGAGGTTACCGCGCGGCTGCAGGAGATCCTGAGCAACCGCGAGGCGACCAAGATCTGGTTCTTTTACGGTTGCGATGAGCCGGTCGGCCGCGTGCTGCGAACGAGGCTGGATCGATACTTCGCGCGAGGTGTGCGGACCGATCTACACGGGCAGTGGTTCAAGGAGGTGCTCGTGTACGAGGGGCGGTCCGTTGCGGCCTTAGAGTAATTCGATCGCGGAGGCTTTTATTACGGCGAAGACGGCCGCGCCGGGTTTCAGCGACAGTTCCTCGACCGCGGCGGGGCCGACCTCGACGATCCACGTCGTGCCCACGTCGATAAAGACGAGGATCTTACCGCCCACGGGTTCGACGCGTTGGACCGTTGCGGGCAGGACGTTTCGCGCGGAGATCCGCTCGGGCCGAGCGGCGGCCAGGATGATGTCGTTTGCGCGGATCGCGAGCGTCGGCGTCGGGGTGCGCTCGGGGGTGGCGCTGTAAACGAGCAATTCGAGAGGCCCGATGCGGCAGCGCACCGCGGCGTGTTCTTGATCGTAATTCGCGTCGGACGCGGTGAAGACGTTTCGCAGGTCGGTCAGGTGGCGATCATCGAGGACCCCCCGCCGCGTGATGACCTCGCCGGGCGGGCCCTGGGTAACGACGCGGCCGTCTCGCAACACGACGACCTCGTCGCAGAAGTAGATCACGTCGCTGATAGAATGGGAGACGTATAGTGCGGGGATTGCGAATCGGTCCAGAACGCGCTTGAGGTAGACCATCACACGCCCGGCAAGGGCTGCGTCGAGCCCGGTGAGGGGCTCGTCGAACAGGAGGATCGCGGGGTTGCTGAGGAGTGCCCGACCGATGGCGACGCGGCGTTGTTCGCCGCCGGACAGTTCGCGCGGTTTGCGCGCCAGTTGCGGTCCGAGGGCGAGGACATCCACCACGTCATCGAAGCCCGGGCCGTTGCCGCCACGATTTCTACCGTACAGCAGGTTAGCCCGAACGGACATGTGTTCGAAGAGAAGCGAGTCCTGAAAGACGTACCCCACGCGTCGTTCCCGGATCGGCCGGTTGGCCGGCGGATCGCTCGCGAAATAGGGCGTATCAGAAAATACAATGTCCCCTTTTTCCGGGTCGAGCAGACCGGCGATGCAATTCAGCAGGGTGGTCTTGCCGCTGCCGGAGGGTCCGAACAGGCCGGTGACGCGAACGTCGCTTTGTATCGAGACGTCGAGCGTGAATCCGCCGAGTTTCTTAGTGACCGTTGCGCGGAGCACGGAATACTTGCTTTCTTTTTGATCGGACAAGGGCCTCGCTTATCGCGACGGCCGCGACGCTCATCAGGACCGCCACGGCCACCAGCGGCCACACGGCGGAATCATCGGGCGAGTGTAATGCGCTGTAGATTGCAAGGGGGATGGTTTGCGTTTTGCCCGGGGTGTTGCCGGCGACCACGATGGTGGCCCCGAACTCGCCGGCGGCACGGGCCCAGGCCAGTACCGCCCCACCGACCACGCCGCGCCAACTGAGGGGCAGTGTGATGGTCAGGAACACGCGCGTGCGGGAAGCGCCCAAGGTTGCAGCCACGAGCGGCAACCGGTCGTCCATGGCCTCGACCGCCGCCCGCACCGTGCGGACGAGCAGCGGGAGCGCGACGATCGCGGATGCGATAGCCGCCGCCCACCAGGTATAGGCCACCGGCAGTCGCATCCTGACGACCAGATACAGGACGACGAGTCCGGTCACGACCGGCGGGATGACCAGGGGACAGGTGATCGCCAATTCCACGATCGGTCGCCACGCGCTGCGGGTTCGGGCGAGCCAGGTTCCGGTCAACACGCCGATTGGCAAACAGAACAGCAGCGCGACGATCGAGACGCGGACCGACAATGTCAGCGCCTGCATTAGCGATTCATCGAACAGGCTCTCGGATGCGATCGGCATCACCGTATCATCCACGGATTGGGCCGGGCCGAGGCGCTCGACCACCTCCGGCGGGTCTTCGGATCGTGGAACGTCCGTGAAGCCGTGCGAACGCAGTATGGAACGGGCCGCATCCGTGCCCAGAAAGCGGCAAAATGCGTTCGCGGCCGGATGGACGTTTGCTCGTCGGATCACCGCCGCCGGGTAGCGAATCGGCGGATGAGACTTCGGGTCGAACCGGTACGCGATGTCGAGGGCGTCAGTGGTCGCTACGTCGCTGGCGTAGACGATGCCGCAACGCAGGCCGCCGATCAGCAGTTGTTGCAGCGTCAAACGTACGTTGTCACCGAACACGATCCTGGGTTCGACACGCGACCAGAGGTTGTGGTGTTCGAGGGCCGACCTGGCGTACCTGCCTGCGGGAGCGTAGTCGGGGTGGGCGATGGCGATTCGCCCGACAGCGCTTTCGGCGAGGGGTTCCGGAGATGTCCATGCCTCGTATTGTGTTTCCCGTGTCACGATAACGAGCGTGTTCGACGCGATGTCGGTCCGTGTATCGAGAAGGATGAGACCGGCCGTCGCGAGGCGATCCATGTGCAGGGGATCGGCCGAGACGAATACGTCGCAAGGGGCGCCGGACTCGATTTGTATTCGGAGGACGCCCGAGGCAGCGGCGCTGATTTCGATGCGTATTCCCTTGTCGGCTTCGAACGCGTCTGCGATGTCGTGAAGGGCGTCGGCCACGCTGGCGGCGGCGAAGACAACCAGTTCCGGTTGGCGATCGGTGGCGCCTCGGCGGGATTCGCACCCGGCGATCGCGAGAATAAGTGTCAGGACTGTCAGCCCGAGTTGATGCATTCGGGATATCTTAACGGCGCGTCGATCAGATTGCCGCCGGCGCTGCGTCGTCGGTCATTCCCGCTCGGGCCGAGCCGGTCGGGTGGCGGGTCGATGGGCCTGCGTACTCCAGTAATCGCCGGGCGTGTGGATTTCCGCGCGTCGATCGATTTGCCGCAAACCGGATGCGCTCATGTATGAGATCTTCGCATCGATCGTGCGCTTGTAGCCCGTGCTCTCCGGCGACCAGGGATAGAGCGTGAATTGGGCGACAGAACATATTGCGGCGGCGGCGGCCAGCCGCGTCGCGGTTCGTGTCGAGGCCGTGGCGGTGAGGCCGAGTCCCATGACGCAGTAGCCGGCGGGAATGAGCAACATGATATGTCCCGGCTCGCTCATGTGAACGAGAAGGACAAAGCCCGAAATCGGCACGACCCAGAGCAATAGGAAAGTCGAGGTACCGGGCCATCGTTGCCTGACGTGTTTCCAACGAACGACGGCCGCTACGATCAGGAATGAAGAAAGGCCGAAGTCCCATGTGAGGTTGGCGCAAAATTTGAGAAGGCTTCGGGCAAATCCGTCCTTGAGTCCAAGCCGGAAAATGCTCGTCCCAAAAACAACGTCGGCAGTGTGCGAAAGCTTCGGCCCGGACTGAGCGCCACCGTCGCGACCATGCAGCCAGGATACCAAGGCGAAAAGTGCGGCGAATGCAAGCGTGATGCCCACGCATGCGACGATGCGATGGCCCCACTTGAAGCGCCACGCGGTGAAGACCACCATCGGTCCAAGCCAAAGAAGAAGATCGGGCCGCAAGAATAAGGCCAAGGCCAATGTGATGACTGCAAGGAAGTGGATTCCCGGTCGGCGCGTCCTGTCTGCTTGCCAACAAGCGCCTACGATGACCAGTCCGAACACGACACCGGCAACGTAATTCAGCGCCGTGGCGGCCGTGAACCAGACGAGCGGGTTGACGCCGAACGCGAGGGCCAGCCACCAGGCGGTAGCGTCGTGGATCAGCTTTCGGAGGCCCAGGTACAAGAGCACCGGGGCAACGGCGGATGCGATAACCGACCAAAGTTGATACGCGGCGTACGGCTCGAATCCGATTCGCGTGCCGAGCGTGCCCAGCGCGACCCACGCTGGGTACCCCGGATGGTGGACGGGGTATTGCGTCGGGAAGCCGATGGCGGCAAGAAACTCGCCCTCGTCCGAATGGACCGGCGTGGGATGGTTGAGCACCGGAAGCCGCGCGCCGATAAGCAGAAGCACCAGAAGCAGGGCGAGTACGTAGTGCCGGCGATGCGTGTCTGTTGGTAGCGGTGTGACTTCGCGCGATCCCACGCGGGACATGGTAGGTGCATGGTGTTGCGCGGGGAAGATCGCCCACCGGAATGGGCGGCCGGATGCTGTTTCACGCGGAAGCTTACCCGGAAGGATTTTCAGTCAGGGCCGGTTCGGGGGTGCGTATGAGGTCGTCCGAGCGGGCCGCTTCAGGGCCCGGCCGATACGAATCGGCGAGTTCGGGTTGCCCGGTCGATTCGTACAAGTCGACCAATCGGTTTTGGGCCTCCTGCGTGATCCGATGCTGCGGACCGAAGGCGGTTTCGATGACCGGGTAGCTTTCGCTGAGCAATGTTTCGGCTTGGCCGTAGTTTTCAAGCGAGACGAGGCATTCGCCGAGGACGCTCTGGGTCATGGCGATTCGCCGGTCTCCCTCGGAGAGTCGCGCCCGGCGGATGTCGAGTGCTTCGCGGAGCAGAGGCTCGGCAGCACCGGCGTGGCCGCGAGCGATCATGACCTCTGCCAAGCCCTGCAAACAGGACGCAAGGACTGGATGTTTTTCGCGGGGGATCGCTCGTTCGATTTCGAGGGCCTCGGTGAACAACTCCTCGGCTGCGTCGAGATCGCCGCTGTCTTTTTTCAGGTTCGCCAGGCCGCTCATGGCCCACGCCACGCGAGTATCGCGCTCACCCAGTTTACGGCGGAGGACATTTAAGGCATCGAGGTACAACTGTTCAGCGCCGGGCTTGCCGCTCGCGTGGAGGTTTCCCGCTTGATATACAAGGCTGGCGGCGGTGAGAATGTGATCGGAACCGAGCCTTTCGCGACGAATGGCCGCGGCTTGCGCGAATAGTGGTTCCGCATCGGTATGATTGCCGCGGAATTGCTCGAGTTCGCCGAGACTGATTAGGGCCTTGGCAATATTGTGGTTCCTGGTTCCGAAAGTACCGGTCCACGCCTTAATCGCCTCTCGGAGTAATTGCTCCGCCTTTTCGATATCACCCAATT
>JAPULF010000624.1 GCA_027295245.1 Planctomycetota bacterium | reverse complement strand
CGGCGGCACGATCGCCCAATACGAATTCTCACCGGAGCCGGCGGATTTGTTAAAGGTCTTGCTTCCGCAGACCGTCAAGGTGCGGTTGTACCAGTGCTTCACCGACGCGGCCGTAAGCGAACAGGTCGCACGAATGGTGGCGATGAAGGCCGCGACCGACGCCGCCGGAGACATGATCAAAACGCTGACGCGGAAGTACAACCGCGCCCGGCAAACGCAGATTACCATGGAGTTGCTCGATATCGTCGGTGGCTCCGAAGGGTTGAACTAGGAGAGGCAGTCATGGTTGCCAGTGGTTCGAATATCGGCAGGGTTACACAGGTCATCGGCTCGACGCTCGACGCCGAGTTCGCCGAAGGCAAACTGCCGAAGCTCTACAACGCGCTCAAGGTCGACATCAAGCGCCAGGTCGGAACCGAGACGCTCTCCGAGACTCTCTGGTGCGAAGTCGCCAGCCACCTCGGCGGCGGGCGTATCCGGGCCGTGGCCCTGGGGAGCACCGACGGTCTGCGCCGCGGAAGCGATATTGCCGATACCGGGGGGCCGGTCAGCGTGCCGGTGGGTGAAAAAACGCTCGGGCGCGTCTTCAACCTCCTCGGCGATCCGATCGACGGTCGCGGCGAAGTCGCGGCCGAGGTTCGCAGGCCGATCCACCACGAGCCCGTGCCGTTCGATCAACTCACCCCGAAAACGGAGCAACTTGTCACCGGCATCAAGGTCATCGACCTGCTTGCCCCGTTCGTCCGCGGCGGCAAGACCGGTCTGTTCGGCGGAGCCGGGCTCGGCAAGACCGTGATCATTCAGGAAATGATCGCCCGCATCGCCCGCGAGCACAGCGGCTTTTCGGTGTTCGCCGGCGTGGGCGAGCGAACCCGCGAAGGCAACGACCTCTGGCTCGAGATGCAGGATGCCGAATTCAAGACCGCCGAAGGGGTCACGAAGAAGGTCATCGAACACACCGCGATGGTATTCGGTCAAATGAACGAACCGCCGGGTGCTCGTCTTCGCGTGGCCCTGAGTGCCCTGACCATGGCGGAGTACTTCCGCGACGAAACCGGGGCGGACACCATGCTTTTCATCGATAACATCTTCCGCTTCAGTCAGGCGGGCTCGGAGGTTTCGGCGTTGCTCGGCCGCATGCCCAGTGCCGTCGGTTACCAGCCGACACTCGGAACCGAAATGGGAGAGTTGCAGGAGCGCATTACCTCGACTACGAAGGGCGCCGTAACCAGTGTCCAGGCCGTGTACGTTCCCGCCGATGACCTGACCGATCCGGCGCCGGCAACCGCGTTTACACACCTGGATTCGTTTATCGTCCTGGCGCGGAACATCTCCGAAAAGGGAATCTATCCCGCGATCGACCCGCTGGCTTCGTCCAGCCGCATTCTCGACGCCCAGTACGTCGGGCAGCGGCACTACGATTGTGCCGAGCGCGTGCAAGGCGTCCTTCAGCGCTATCGCGACTTGCAGGATATCATCGCCATTCTCGGCGTCGATGAACTGTCCGAGGACGACAAGTTGACGGTCTCCCGGGCCCGAAAGATCGAGCGTTTCCTGAGCCAGCCGTTCTATGTTGCCGAGGTTTTCACCGGCTTTCCCGGCAACTACACCCAACTCGAAGACACCGTCCGCAGCTTCGAGGAAATCTGCGACGGCAAGCACGACGATCTGCCTGAGCAGGCGTTCATGTACATCGGTTCGGTCGACGAGGCCATCGAAAAGTCCAAGAAGTTGCTGGCGGAATAGAACCGCCGGGCCTTCTTGTGCCAAATCCCACCGTAGCCGGATGTTGACGCGGAATTCGCGAGTCTTGTGCGAGGTCGGCGGGGGCTTTTCGGATATCCGATCGTATTTCCCAAGTCTGCGCTTGTGTATCCACAGTTTGTGATAGAATGAGCGGGTCCGGTCGGGGGCGACTGACCGTAGGTCTATCGTCACTTCAGTGCATATCGACGAAGGAGGCGAGCAATGCAGACGCATCTTGCCAAACAGGTAGAGCAGATCATCGACGAGGGGAGAGGCGCGACCCGAAGTGTCATCGTGCAGATGAAGACCGACGGTCGGGAAACCCGGGCCCTGCTGGAAACCGCCAGCCAGGCCGTTCGCCATCGAAGCATGCTGTCGACGCCGCGCGAGGTCTTGCCGCCCGCGATCAGCGTTCTGAAGGCGCCCAGGACGGGAAAGAGGGGCGCCGCCAAACGGCGCGAGCTGCGCGAAGCCGAGCAGAGCATGGTGTCGCAGGTTGCGTCCCGGGCCGTGAAATCGATCACCCAAAAGATACTTCGCGATGCGGGACTCGGCTTTCTGGAGCCGTTGATTTCATCGGATTTGGTGATGGATGCGATCAGCCGGTCAAGTCGCGGTGCAAAGAAAAAGCGCAAGTCGTTGAAGCGAAGCGTTCCGAGATTCTGGAGTTCGGCGAGTGCCGTACTGGAATTGAGCAAGGACGATTTGCACAAGCTGCCCAGGGAGGTCTCGAAGATCGCGGACATCTTTCCGAACCGAACCCTGAAGGTGCCGCCGGTCGTGGAAATCACCAGTCTTCCGAAGAACGTCGACGACAACAAGACCAGCGCTTGGGGCGTGCATGCGATCGGGGCGCTGTCCGCGTGGGGCGCCTACGGAAGCAGGGGCAAGGGCGTCAAGGTCGCCGTGCTGGACACCGGGGTTGATGCAAAGCACCCCGACCTGAGGGGCAAGCTGAGCGACTGGGCGGAATTCGATCGGTTGGGTCGCATGGTGTCCGGTTCGAGACCTCACGATTCGGATCAGCACGGCACGCACTGCGCCGGCACGATCGCCGGCGGCAGGGAAAGTGGACAATGGATCGGGGTCGCGCCCGATGCCAAGATCGCGGGCGGTTTGGTGCTCAAGCGCGGGTCCGGCACCGATGCACAGATCCTCGCCGGTTTGCAGTGGGCCCTCGAGGTCGGGTCCGACGTAATCAGCATGTCACTCGGCGGACTGCGGTTCGGTCCGGACGTGCTCGATACCTATTCGAATACCTTTATCAGCGCCAACCGACTGGGCGTGCCCGTTGTCGTTTCAATCGGCAACGAAGGAAGCCAGACTTCCGGTTCACCGGGCAACGACTATTTTGCGCTCGCCGTGGGCGCGACGGATCACGAGGATCGCGCTGCTGGATTCAGCGGCGGACGCACGCAGGTCATCCGAGAATCGAGGTTCATCAGGCCGGACTTCCTGCCCTTGGTCTATTCCAAGCCGGACCTTTCCGCACCGGGTGTGGCGGTCATGTCCGCGATTCCGGGCAAGAAGTACGCGACTTGGAACGGTACCTCGATGGCTGCGCCGCATGTATCCGGTGCAATCGCGCTCCTGTTGTCCGCAACCTCGATCAAGAGTGAAGTCGCCGCACCGCGACGGGCATACCTGCTGCAGGAGTTTCTCATGGGTTCCGTCGAAGAACTTGGAGAGGCCGGGCAAGATCACCGTTACGGATTCGGTAGACTGGATATCATGCGGGCCATCGGGTTTGCCAAGGAAGGCGGCTATTGAGTCTTGCGGCGGGACTATCGGGCCGTGGTAAGAGGGGAGCGGCACCCTCGCCGATCGCCGTTCTTGTGATCGTGAGGGCCGTCTTGCTCGGAGCCGGTTCCTTCTTGCCACAGACAGCAACGCCTGGTGAGCTTGGTCTTGCATTGCGATCGCTATAATGGACCGGTGCCCCACGATGCGGCAGGGAGTCGCGCACCCGAGCGACGTGGTTTTCATAGGAATGTCACGATGAGCATAGAGTCGTTTCCTGAGGAGAAGATCCCGGACGAGGAGCTTCTCGGGTTTGCGAGAACGGAATCTCGCTCGCCGAAGGGCATTATCATCGAATTGGACTTGCCCGATCCAAGCGTCGAAATGAGGCGCAATGACTCGCGCGGAGCGGTCTCACCGTCGTTGATCGAGGTCGGCGAGCCGACACCGGAGCAACGACGCGCCATCGATCAAACAACCTCCGTCGCCGGAGATACGTTCGAACGCATCCTCGGCAAGCCGGCGAATTGGCTTTGGGCGGCGCGGGCATTCGTGGCCGACGCCACCCCGTCGCAGATCAGGAAGATTGCCAATTGCGAATTCACACGGGCGATCCGGCCGAATCGAGAACGATGACGGCCCGGGCTTCATCAGACGACCGCGTTTCAGCACAACGAAATGTCCCTGCTAGGCGTCGCAGCTTGCCTTGATGGGCTCGGCGGCTAGAGCTTGGCCATTTCCCCCGTTGCGGTTTCTGCGTAGCTGCTCTCGCCGAAGTTCTTGATGATTCGCTTGTAGTATTTCCGGGCACCGTCGGGGTTGCCGACCTTGGCGAGGCTGCGAGCCATGTCCAGCCATGCGGTGCATTTCTTCTTGGCTTCGGCGTCGCGGATGGCCGTCATGATCCGCTTGCTCTTCCGGATCTTCTTGAGCTTCTTCTTCGCCTTCGCTCCGGCTTTGGTGTCGTTGTAGTCCTTCGCGATCATCTCATAGAGTTCGATCGCCTCGGTGTACTTCTTTTTCTTTAGGAGCTTGTTCGCTTTCCGGTAGCTCTCCGCCGCCTCCGCCTTGGCGAACGGCAGACCGGGCTTGGGTGGCGTGTTCTTGACCGTTGACTCAATGGCCTTTTTGAATTCCGGTTTATAAGGACTACCGCTGTATTTTACCTCGCCGTAGGGGTCCACGACAAATGTGGTCGGATAGCCGGCAATGCCCCAGTCCTTGCCACTGGTACTGCCGGACCCGATGATGTAGGGAGTCTTGTCCTTCTTGATGTGAGGCCCGACCTTGCCGTCGGGTTCGTTGCTGAGGCCGACCAGGTCCACGCCTTTTGAACTGAGCGTCTGGTGCAACTGCACCAATTCGGGTCTAATCCCTTTGCACGGCCCTCACCACGTCGCCCAGAATTCCACGACCACCACCTTGCCGCGGAGTTTCTCCATGGAGACACTAGTCTGAGTGTTGTACCACTTGGCGGCGTTGATTTCGGGGGCCTTGTCCCCAACCTTGACCTCGGCGAGGGCTGGGGCGCCCGCGAACAGAACCAAGGCGGCCGTCAACATTCGTCGCGCATTCATATCGCGTCATCCTTTGTGTAACCCGTGGACGATTCGTCCTCGGGACCCTAATACGTCTCGGCCCGCGTCTTCGATCAAAGACCGCTCAGGTCAAGTTTAGCTATCGGTCGATCGG
>JAPULF010000623.1 GCA_027295245.1 Planctomycetota bacterium | reverse complement strand
AGGGCCACCAGATCCTCGCGGACTTCGATCCGGGAAACCGCGGCAGGTTGGTTGAAGACCGCACCGGAGTCACGGGCGGCGCTGAGCATGGCTTCGGTCAGCCGTTCGACATGGACGAGTTCGACCGGTTCATCGAGCATGGCAACGGTGGACTTGGAGAGGTTCGGCTCCACGAACCGGACGCGGTCGATGGTCGCCGCAACGGCTTCGCCGCGCGGAATCCCGGCATCGCCCAAAGCGGCGCGCGCCGCTTGATTCAACCATTCCAGTTGCACGCCCGGGGCGGACTTTTGGGTTCGTTCGAGTATTTCGACGTCGAGCCCGGTGCCGGACCAGAGAGCTGCCGCGGCGCCCGCCGGGCCTGCGCCGAGGATCAGAACATCGCGAATGTCGGAGTCCGGCATGACGGCCTTCCGTTTGGAGTATCGAATTGGGCAACCGCCGGCGCTCAGATGTCCGGCAGACTGCGTGCGACCCGGCAACTCGACTGGGTTTCATATTCGGGTGGAGCGATACGGTCAAGGCGGGTTGCACGCCGTCATTGGCCGGTCACGCCGTGCCGTCGTATAATCGGGTTCGTATGAGCAAATCCCAAGCCAAGGACCGAGCGGCGCGTCTCGCGGAAAACTTCGCCGAGTTGACGCCACCGCTGACGAAGGACGAGGCCCTCGTCGAGGCGGCGCGGTGCCTGTTCTGTTTCGATGCTCCATGCATGCGGGCCTGTCCGACTCGAATCGACGTGCCTAAGTTCATACGCCAGATCATGCACGCGGATCCGCTCGGCGCGGCGGAGACCATTCTCGAATCCAACATTTTCGGTGGTTCGTGTGCGCGGGCCTGCCCGACCGAGGTCTTGTGCGAAGGAGCGTGCGTCGACAACACGCTCTTGAGGGCCCCCGTGCAAATCGGCCGCCTGCAACGGTATGCGACGGACGCGGCCGATGCCGCCGGTGTGCCGTTTTTCGAGGCCGGTCCCGACAGCGGTCGGCGCGTCGCTATTCTGGGTGCGGGGCCGGCGGGCTTGACCTGTGCCCATGAGCTTCGCAAGAACGGTCATGCGGTGACGGTATTCGAGGCCCGCGAGATGCCGGGCGGGATCAACACCTACGGCATAGCGGCGTACAAATACGACACGCAATTCGCACTGTCCGAGGTCGAACGAGTCAAGGCGATCGGTGGGATCGACCTGCGCCTGAACACGCGCGTGGAGGGAGCGGCAATCTCGAAGCTCCTCGACGACTACGACGCCGTTTTCCTGGGAATCGGTCTGGGGAAAACGATGGCGCTAGGAATTGAAGGCGAAGACCTTACGGGGGTTTGGGAGGCGCTGGACTTCATTTTCCAGACACACACGATGCCGCTGGACCAATGCGTTTGCGGCGAACGGGTTGTCGTGATCGGTGGGGGCAACACGGCGGTGGATGTGGCCACGGCGGCTGTTCGGCTGGGTGCCCGCGAGGTGACGATCGCCTATCGACGGACGGCCGCCGAAATGCCTGCGTTCGAATACGAGTATCAACTGACCAAGCAAGACGGGATCCATTGGGTGTTTTCCGCGGCTCCTTTACGCATCGTGAGCGAGAACGGCGTGGCATCCGGCGTGGAGTTCGTACGAACGCGACAGGCAGGTCAAGGGCGAAAGGCCAAGTTGCAAACGGTCGCGGGTTCGAACCACGTGTTGTCGGCCGACATGGTGATCAAGGCGCTCGGTCAGGAACCGTTGCTGGGCTTGCTGAAGGCGATTCCGGGGCTGAAGGTCGAACGTGGTCTGGTCGTCGTCGATCGCACGGACGGTAAAACGTCGGTGCCGAAGTTGTTCGCGGGTGGTGACTGCATCAGCAAAGGCGCGGAAGTGGTGGATGCGGTGCAGGAAGGAAAACTAGCGGCCGCCGGCATTCACGCGATGTTGTCGTCAAAGTCCGACTGAGTCGGGACGCTCAACGCGATTGATTCCGAATCGAATCGATTTTCAACTCGGCGGAATCCGGGGCTACGATGGGGAACTTGGGCGCCTTCTGGGCTTGGCGACGTCTACCCTCCGACCGGATGAGGCCGGCAATCCTTGCAAAGACTAGCGTGTTAACGACCTGACCGATTGCGAACACGGGCTCGCGGATTGCGACGGCGTAGGTCAGGAGGGCGAATCCGGCGATCACGGCGGCGTAGCCGAAGAGGGGTGAAGCGCGGCGCCGACCGCCTTGTTGCCCCGCATTCCAATAGACCAACAGCGCAAGAGCTATGACAGCCTGAGAGGCCAGGCACAGCACGATCCACGAGGTGCCTGCGGGATGGTCCAGGAGTTGATCGAACAGACCGGGGGCGGGCGTAGCCAACGCGGCTGATCGTAACGTGTCGGGATTGGCAGGTACGATCATGGTTGCAATCCCGCCGGGCCGCCTGCTGAAGTCCTGGGCTCATAGTTCTCGAGCTGTTTCAGGACGGCTACATGATCGTTCTCGTCAAAGCGAAACGACTTTAATTCGTCGATGGCTCGTTCGATGGTCCATCCCTGTCGCTCAATTCGGTATAACGCGCAGAGGTAGCCCGTGCGGTGGCGACCGGCCGAGCAGTGGATCAAGACCGGCCGATTCGCCGGATCGTCGAGGCACTTGTAGAACTGATCGACGTGCTCGTCCGGAATTGATTTGCGGCTGGCGATCGGAACGTGGACTACGTTCAGACCGATGGAGCGGGCGAATTCGATTTCGTCGGGCACTCGGTCGCTGGTTCCCTCGCGAACGATCATGATCGTCTTGATGCCGTGGTCTTCAACGAGGTTCTCGATTTGGCGCGTGGACGGCTGGGCGGACCGATACAAGATACCTGAATCAACCACTGCAAAGCGTTTGGGCAGCCGGGTGAACTGCAGAGTGATGGCTGCGGTCGTCGCGGCGACCGCGGCGACAAGTACAAGCACGATCGCAATGCGTTGTCGTTTTTTTTTCGTCCGTCCGCTCGCCAATGTCCTGCTCGCTTTGCGCGAATCGGCAGTTTGATCGTTTGCCAATGTTTTGAACTCGTCGACGACTCAAATCGGGACCGTCCGACCGGACATGCCTCGCGGCGTGGCGAATCAGGTGAATCGGCTGCGCGATTCACCCGGTTTCGCCGAAGAATCGGCCCGCTTCCGAGAACCTACCAGAAAAGCGGCCGCCGGGCAACGCGTAGGACTCGGCCGAAATGGAGCAGAACGGTATTCGCGAGGCGAACCGGCGCGGTGATTGCAACAGATGCTAGAATGCGCTCTATGGCGATCGTTCGAGTCCTGGTTCTGCGCGCGGCGGGCATCAACTGTGATGAAGAGACGGAGTTTGCGTGGAAGCTCGCGGGGGCCCGTGCCAACTCCATGCACGTCAATCGGTTGATCGAGAATCCGTTATTGCTTTCCGAATATCAGATCATCACCGTTCCGGGTGGATTCAGCTACGGTGATGACATCGCCGCGGGCAAGATCCTCGGCGTCCACTTGGCCCGGCATCTCGGTGAAGCGGTGCGGTCCTTTGTCGAGCGCGGGGGACTGGTGCTGGGAATCTGCAACGGGTTTCAGATCCTTGTTCGCGCGGGGTTGTTACCGGGTGTCGGCTGCGACGTACCGGTGACTCTGACGCGGAATGATTCGGGGCGCTACGAGGCGCGCTGGGTGACCGTTCGGTCGGAATCGACGCACTGCGCTTTTCTCAATCGGGGCGAGATGCTCGAAATACCGGTAGCCCATGCCGAGGGAAAATTCACGGTGGCCGAGGCGAGCCACCTGACAATGCTGGAAAAGCAGGATCGCGTGGCCCTTCGGTACGTTTGTCCTTCCGGCGGTCCGCCGGTCTTTCCGGAAAACCCCAATGGCAGTATTGGAAACGTGGCCGGACTGACGGACGCCACGGGCCGGGTGCTCGGTCTGATGCCCCATCCGGAACGGAGCGTCGTCCGGACCCAACATCCCGCCTGGAGCCGCGATAGCAGTATTGAGAGTGCCGGTTTGCGGCTATTCCGTCGAGCGGTGTCGCGGTTCTAGAGACGCAAGTCCTGCGAGTTGCGCAAAAGCGGTTCCTTGGCTACGGTCGATAATTCAGCGATCCCAGCCTATGACGGCTAGGATGCATCATGCCGAAGCGCAGTCAAGGAGGATCGCGATATGGCTTCTTGTTTTCGATTTCCAACCGGGTTGATAGTCGTCGGTAGTTGCCTTTTTCTGTCGGCATGCCAGTACACGTCCGAGCCGCTCAACGACCGGGTGGTCTCGGCCGGCGAGCTTGAGCAGACCGCGTCGCCGTACGAGCCGGTCTACTCGGATCAGAGTTTGACGCCCCATCCTCAGACCGATTACACAATCGCCCCTACGCCGCCGGAGCAGGATCCCCTGCACTACTACACGAACCGAACGCCGATCATGATTCGCCGACCGTCCGGTTACTCATCGGAGGAGCTTGCGCAGGTCGCCGTGTGGTGGACGGAAAACGACGGCTACGATTGGCACCGTGCCGGTTTCTTCAAATCCAACCAAAGTTCGTTCCCCCTGATAGTCGACGGAGACGGCGACTACGGCATTCGATTCGCGGGTGCAAGCGAGCGGGTCGGCGGCGGCGGCGCATCCACGCCCCAGCGCCTCTATCACGTGGACATGGAGGCGCCCGAAATCGAGGTATCTGTCAAACCGGATCTGCCGGTATATCACCCCGGACAAACCGTCACGATTTCATGGAAGAATACGGATTATCATCTAATCGAACAATCGGCTCGGGTCGGTGTTGTAAAGGACTACGGAGAGCAGCTCGGGCCGTTGGTGGAGTTGCGGCGCGATTTGAATGATGTGGGCACGATCAGCTACACCATTCCTGAAGACATGCGGGGAGA
>JAPULF010000622.1 GCA_027295245.1 Planctomycetota bacterium | reverse complement strand
GCGAACGTTTCCCGGCCACGGATAATTCTCCAACACGTCGAGGGCCGGCTTCGTGATTGTCAGCGGCTCTCGACCTTCGCGCCGTGCGATTCGATTCAGGAAAAACTCCACCAGTTCCGGAATGTCCTCTCGTCGATCTCGAAGCGGCGGCATCGTCACGGGCAACACGCTGACGCGGAAGAACAGATCCTCCCGAAACCTGCGCCGCGCAACCCAATCAGACAAGTCTCGATTGGTCGTTGCGATGACGCGGACATCAGCCTGCAACGTCACGCTGCTTCCCACGCGCTCGAATTCGCGCTCTTGCAACACCCGGAGCAATTTGGACTGCAACGGAAGCGGCACTTCGCTGACCTCGTCCAGCAGCAGTGTCCCGCCCATCGCCAATTCGAAGCGACCCTTGCGGAGCTTGTCCGCCCCGGTGAATGCCCCGCGCTCGTGCCCGAACAACTCGCTCTCCAGCAGGTTCGACGAAAGGGCCGCGCAGTTCACGCACATCATCGGCTTGTCCAACCGCGGCGACGACGCGTGTATCAGTCGGGCGGCCAGTTCCTTGCCGGTCCCGCTCTCACCCTGGATGAGGACGGTCGCCTGGCTCTTCGCGACCCTTTCGAGTTGCGTGCGCACCTGGCGCAAGGCCCGGCCCGACCCGATCATCTGCGGGTCGCCTTCCAGGTCGCGCAGGGTCACCCGAAGCGCCTCGTTTTCGCCGCGTAGGCGTCCCATCGCGACGGCCCTTTGAAGCACAATCGCGATCGCGTCGCCCTCGAACGGCTTTTGAATGTAATCCATCGCGCCCATCTTCATGGCTTCGACGGCCGTTGAGACCGTCGCATACGCCGTCATCAATACAAAGGGCGTGTCCACCCCGCGAGCGCGGAGGGCTCGCAGAAACTCGATGCCGTCCATTCCGGGCATCTTTAGATCGCTGACAATCGCGTCGTAACTCGCCGGTCGTATTTCTCGCGCCGCCTGCTGCGGATCGGAAAACGCCGTCACCTCGTGCCCCCGCGCAACCAACGTGTCCGTCAGGGAATCCCGCATGACATCCTTGTCATCCACTATGCATATTCGCGCCATGTGCCGCTCCATCCTGAAAAGCCTGTGAGCCGCCGCTCTTGCCGACGGCTCCTTGTCAACACCTCAATCGCAAATAACCGCACGGCCGGCCGGACTTGTTGCCGGCAGCCGAACCACAAACCGAGCACCGCCTTCATTCCGATTCATCGCGCGGACTGTCCCGCCGTGGGCCTCGACGATCCGGTGCGCGATCGCCAGCCCCAGTCCCGTTCCGGACGACTTGGTCGTAAAGAACGGATTGAAAATCCGTCCCGCCAGTTCAGCCGTTATGCCGGGGCCGTCATCGAGTACCTCGATCTCGAGGCCCGCACCGTCCGACAGGTGATTGGCCGCCACCTTTACCGTGCCGCCTGAATCAACCGCTTGCACGGCGTTCATCATCAGATTGATCATGACCTGCCGCATGCGGCCGACATCGCACACCAGCTCGATGTTCCTAGCCTCCGGCGCGATCGACACGGTCACGTCGTGCTCCGCCGCCCAAGGCATGGCGGCCTCCTCGGCGCCCGACAACACGACGCCAAGTCTGCATGCCTGAAACTCCAATCGATCCTCCTGGGCGAATTCCAGAATCTCGGAGACCAGTCGATCGAGCGTGCGTACGCCGAATGAAATCCGGGTGGCCGACGACTGTTCGGCCGGACGGTCCGCCAATGCCTGTTCCAACATGGAGGCGTAGAGCGCAATTCCGCCGAGGGGGTTCCGAATCTCATGGGCCAGTCCGGCGGCCATTTCCCCCAAGGCCGCCAATCGCTCGCTACGCCGAAGCGCTTCGTTCTTGACATGCAACTCGTCTCGAAGCCGCGAGACTTCCTGCGTCAAACGATCGTGCGCCCCCTTGAGGCGCTCCGTCACGTCGCTGTACGCGAGGAGGATGGCACCCAGTTCCTTTTCGCGATCCGTCAGGCTCGCCGGATCTTCCGACGCCTTGGACGCGATACCGTGCCCTGATGTCTCCCAGGCCGTGCGGCCCGGCAGCACGCTCAACATGGTCATCCTTTCGTATCCGTCACGCTTCCACCCGAGGCGACGGCGACGGACGAATAAGCAGCACACACCCGACTGCCGGTCTCCACCTCCGCCATTCGGGCCGCGGTCTCTTCACGCTTCGCGGACAACCTGCCGCAGTCCTGACCGTCATGCTTCAGAATCGCGCCCAGTGTCGCGTTCGCCTCCTCGAGGATCTCCGCGATCTGCCTGCGCGTCTCGACGTCGAGCACGTTGTAAACTTCCGTCCAAAAGGCGCGATATGGCGAGAGCTTTGTATTCAAGCCCGTCAGGCCGTCAATCAGCCGCTGCCGCTCCGCGAGAAGCTCCAGCAAGAGACCGCTTTCGTCTCCCAACACCAGGGCGCTCTGCCGATCCGCCAGTAGTCGTAGCCGCCTATACAAAGTGCGTTGGTGCGACAGCAACCGCATCAGCTCGGTGCGGATCCGCTCCACCTCCTTCGGATCCGAAAGCCCCGCTCGAATGTCCGTTGCTGCAATCATTGTCTTCAACGCTCCACGATCACGCAGCCGCGACCGAATAGTTCCCGTTTCGCGGCCAGGATTGCGCCCGGCTCACGCCAGTTACGTTCAATCGCTCGAGACGGTCGATCAACGCCTCCCAATAGGCCTTCTTCGGCATCCCGCGCTCGGCCTCGAACGCGGTCTCCGGTATGGTGCGGATGAGCCAGCGCAATCGGCCGAGCACGGCTCGGCCCTCGCCGGCCCGGCCCAATCTTTGATAGCAGTGATAGATTTGCATCGATGCCGACACCGCGGCAGGCATATTGTCGTACCGCCACGCGGCTTCCTCGTACGCCGAAATCGCATCGTCGTACCGCGCCAGGTCAAACAGGCAATCGCCGCGATAAAGGTAGCTCATGCGCAAGAATGCCTTTTCGAGCCCGGACAAACCGCGCCTGGCGTTCGCACCCTCGTTGTGCGGCGCCAGCGCCGTGACCACCGCGGAGAAATGCCGCAACGCCGCGTCCAAGCGCGAATTGGCCGCCTCGGCCACCGAATCCGATGCCTGCTTCGGTGATTTCCGAACTTTGCGAAGTTCGATGGCGCTCTGGCGATATGCATCAGCCAAGAGAAACGTCAGTTCCGGCACACGCGGATCTTCGGGATAGAGCAGAAGCGCATCTTCGAGCCGCTCGATGGCTCTCTCGAAATGGCCCTCGACCTCGTCCGAGTTCGCGCCGGAATAGTATTTCGCCAAGAGTATCAGGGCTTCGCGGTACTCGCGTGCATTGGGTGTCAACCACTGCTTGCCGCCTCG
>JAPULF010000621.1 GCA_027295245.1 Planctomycetota bacterium | reverse complement strand
AGCATGAGCGAGACCGCGTTTTCGAGAAAATCGGGAATCCAGAACCGTTGGAGCATCAGCACCAGAAGCCCCGCCGAAACCAGGCCCATGCCCCCGCCGATGACAACTGTCTTCAAAATCCCCAAGAGCATGAACGAGGCCGTTTCCTGAATTCCGCCGGCCACGACCTCGAATATGAGAACCGCGAACAACGCCCCGATCGGATCGATGACGATGCCTTCCCACTTCAGGATCGGACCCACCGCTCCGGTCGGCCGAATCTGCCGCAGCAGCGGACCGATCACCGTCGGGCCCGTCACCATCAGCACCGCCCCCAGCAAGGCCGAAACGCCCGGATCGAAGCCGAGAATCCAATGTGCGGCTAGCGCCGAGACGACCCAAGTCGCCAGCGCCCCCACCGTCACGAGATTGCGGACCACGTTCCCGACCTTGCGAAACTCCGACAACCGAAGCGTCAGCCCGCCTTCGTAGAGTATCAGCGCAACCGACAGCGAGACCACCGGAACAAGCAAATCCCCGAACAACGTTTCCGGGTCGATCCAACCCAAGACCGGTCCGGCAACGATGCCGAATACCAGCAGCAGAAGAATCGAAGGCAGGCCCAGGCGCCATGCCAACCATTGGGCGGCCGCGCCGAGAACGATGATGCCCGCGACACCCAGAAAGATCGCTTCGGTAGCACCGCCGTGCCGATCGGGACCGACCTGCGATTTGTCGACGGTACGCCCAGGACCCGGATCGGCCGCCCCGGCCACGCCGCAAGTCAGCGCCGCCAATGCCGGCAAGATCAAAAGACAATTGCGCATCTATCCTTCCTCGGCCCCGCTGCCAATGCCCGGATGCGCCGCGCCACCTGAGGCAAGCGTTTCGAACGGCCCGCCGCAACTGTAAGCGGGCCGTTTCCCATTGGAAAGATCGCGTTCGTTCACGCAAGACCGCGGCAGGGCGGCACAAGCGTGATTTGCTCGGACGGGTCCCCGCCCGCCGGGACCCGTGGTACGGATAGAAGCCGCCCGTGACCTCGGCCATGGAAACTCGCATCGGCCCCGTGCAATTGCTAGCCCGACCCACAGGGCCGTGGTACGCTCAATCCGACCCGGTAGCAGCACGTGTGGCGCGGTCCGGACCGGTGAGAGTCTACCCGGCGAGAGTCTACCATGAAGCTTCTCAGACAGGCATTGATCGAAGGATCGTACCTGCTCGACCTGGATGCACGAAACATCCGGTCCATCTTTCACCAAACGCTCGACCACGTGGTCAAACGCGGCCTGCTGCCGGCCGAACGACGCCTGGAAGTCGAGAACGCCCTCCTTGCGCGCGAGGACGCCGCCGCCTCCGCCATCGGTCGCGCCGTCGCGATCCCGCACGTCTATCTCGATTTCTTCACCGAGCCGGTGATCGTCTTCGTACGGCTTGACCGGCCGCTCAATCTCGGCGCCCCCGATGGCATACCGACCCGATTCCTGTTTGTGCTTCTGGGGCCCACCGGCAGGGCCGCCGAACACCTCGACACCCTGACCCAGGTCGCCCGCCTCATGTCGGACGATGAGTTCCGCTACGACGCACGAGTCGCGGAGTCGCATCACGAACTCCTGGCTGCTCTGGACCGTTTTGCAGCCCGTATGGCACCGCCCCTGGCCGTCGAAAGGGCCCCGTCCGAAGCGCTTTCCCACACGGGTCGATTGTTCGGCGGCCTGCTCAAAGACGTCCGACGCCGGTTGCCGCACTACGCCGCCGATTTCCGAGACGGGCTGCACCGCAAGAGCATCAGCTCGACGCTGTTTCTCTTCTTCGCGTGCCTCGCGCCCGCGGTCACATTCGGCGGAATCATGGCCGAACTGACCGACAACCACATCGGCGTCGTCGAGATGATCGTCGCCTCGGCCGGCTGCGGCGTCGTCTACGCCCTGGTCGCGGGTCAGCCGTTGATCATTCTCGGAGGCACCGGTCCGCTGCTGATATTCACCGTCATTCTCTTCAACCTGTGCGAAGACATGTCGCTGCCGTTTCTCGAGACCCGCGCCTGCGTGGGCCTGTGGACGGGCCTGTTGTTGCTCGTTCTGGCGGCCACGGACGCCAGTTGCCTGATGCGTTTCTTCACGCGGTTCACCGACGAGATCTTCGCGGCCCTGATTTCGATCATCTTCGTGTTTGCCGCGGTCCACGCCATCGGCGAGATCTTCGTAGACGTCTACGCCGAGGAGACCACCAGCCACGACAAGGCCCTCGTGCCCCTGATCCTGGCGATCGGCACGTTCTACATCGCCATGGTGCTTTCGCGCTTTCGCCGCAGTCGATACCTGCTCCCCTACATGCGGGAGTTCCTTTCCGACTTCGGTCCGGCAATCGCCCTCGCCGTGATGACGCTTGTCGCGCTTTGGTTCAAGGATGTCGATCTGACCGTGCTGCCCGTGCCGGACTCGATCCGGCCGACGATTGACCGCCCGTGGCTGATCAATCCCTTTTCGCTGCCGGGCTGGGTATGGTTGGCGAGCCTCGCGCCGGCGGTTTTGGTGACAGTGC
>JAPULF010000620.1 GCA_027295245.1 Planctomycetota bacterium | reverse complement strand
GCGTCAACCTCGAGATCCACCGTGCCCAATTCCTTTCGATCATGGGCTCCAGCGGCAGCGGAAAGAGCACCCTCCTGCACATCATGGGCGGCCTCGACGTGCCACAAAGGGGTCAGGTACATTTTAATGGCCACCCCATGTTCGAGCCCGAAGGCATCCGACGTGTCCCGCTCGGCCGCGATGCCGATCGAAAAAAGCAGCCCAGCACAAAGGACCGGCCCAAGACCGACCGAAAATCGACCGACCGACCGACCGACTCCAGCCACCGACTCCTGGAACACCGCCGCAATCGCCTCCGAAATCAGTCCTTCGGCTTCGTGTTCCAGTTCTACCACCTTCTGCCCGAATTCGATGTCCTCGAAAACGTCCTCCTTCCGCAGATCGTCGGAAACTCCACCGGCGATTGGCTGGCCACCCGGGCCGCCGGGGTTCAACGTGGACTCGATCTCCTCGAACGCGTCGGACTCGAACACAGGCTTCGACATTTGCCCAACGAATTGTCCGGTGGCGAGCGTCAACGCGTCGCAATCGCACGGGCCCTCATGAATCAACCGGAGGTGCTTTTCGCCGACGAGCCCACCGGCAACCTCGACGCCGCCTCAGGATCGTCTATCCTTCGGCTGCTAAAGGAGTTAAACGACGCTGGACAAACAATCGTCATGGTAACGCACGACCGCGAACTAGCACGACAAGGTGACACGGTGGTGCAACTTGTCGATGGTCGGGTAAAATGACGCCATGGCATACAGGTCGTGCCAAACCATTCGGCAAGGCATCAGCCAAGGATCGGCTACTTGCAGGTCCCAAGCGAACGATGCCCGCTCGGATCCCGTAGAGTACCACGCGACTTGATGCTGAAAGGAGGCCCTACCGTGCTCAGCGAAGCTTCAACAGCCTTGTTGGAGAACGAACCGATGGCAGACGAGTTTGCACCCAATCCCAATCTCAAGATCTGGCTCGATGGCAAGCTCGTGCCCACCGCCCAGGCCAGCATCAGCGTCTTCAGCCACGGCTTGCTCTACGGCGACGGCGTTTTCGAGGGAATCCGCATCTACCACGGCCGAATCTTCGAATGCCAGGCCCACATGCGTCGCTTCTCCGACAGCCTCAAGGCCATCCGGATGGAAGTCGCTTGGTCCAACGATGAGATCGTCGAGGCCATGGAGCAGACCAGACGCGCCAATGGCATCCAGGACGGCTACATCCGCCTCTGCGCCCTCCGCGGAATCGGCACGCTGGGCATACACCCCTTCCGCTGCCTGGAATCCAACGTCTTCATCATCGCCGACAACATTCAGATGTACGACCCGAAAATGTATGAATCCGGCATGAAGGTCATCACCTCATCGATCACCCGCAACCACCCCAACGCCATGTCGCCGCGAATCAAGAGTCTCAACTACCTGAACAACATCCTCGCCAAGATCGAGGCCGTCGACGCCGGCTGTCTCGAGGCCGTCATGCTCAACCACGAAGGATACGTGGCGGAGTGTACCGGCGACAATCTGTTCATCGTTCGTCACGGCCGCGTCCAGACGCCCGCGCCGCACTGCGGACTGCTCGTGGGCATCACCCGAGGCCTGATTCTCAAATTCGCGCAAAAGCGCGGCTGGCCCACCGACGAGACCACCCTGACCCGGCAGGATCTCTACTTCGCCGACGAGATGTTTATCACCGGCACCGGCGCGGAAGTGTGTCCGGTCACGGAAATCGACAAACGTCCCGTCGGTAACGGCAAGCCCGGCCCCATCACCCGGCAACTCATCGCCGATTTCAGAGAGTACGCCAAGAGCGGAGGCGATCTGTAAACTCCGATCATGCCTCACCCGGTCGGATGCGGCGTCCCCAAGAAAAGCGGGCACGGATCTGCGGCTATCTCCGCGCGCTGCGCCCATCCCGGCCCGACCAATGCGTGGGGTGTCGATAGAGAAACGGCGAAGTTGACTAGGCGGCATCGGCGTCCCGCCGGCGCGTAGCCGCGTCTTGCAACCGCCGCCGGCTCAGCTCCCCGTTCGCACAAACCAAACACAACAAGTTCCGTCGAGCGTCACGGCCCTTGCCGATCTTCTGAGCCCGAAATATCATCGATCGAACGGATGCAGTCTGGCTTCGGGCGGCAAGGTATGAGCGAACATACGGAATTCGATCAGGTCCACGAAGAGTACGAGACCGCGATAAGGATCAATCCGTTCGACGCCGACGCTCACTTCCACTACGCCCACTACTTGAGCAACCAAAACAGGCTCGACGAGGCCTGCCGGCACTACGATTCGGCACTTGAGATCGACCCCAACAATGCGGAAGCCCACCACGGATTCGCCAGGGTTCTCACAAAGCAGGGACGCACCAACGAAGCCCGCGAGCATTACCAAATCGCCCTCAATCTCGACCCCAACTCCGCCCGGGCTGCGTCAAACCTCGCGCGACTCTCACTGATCGGCGGAAACGTCGCCCGCGGACTCGACCACGCCTTGCACGCATTGAGAATAGGAACGCTTCCGAACAACGGTGTTGAGATCGCCGGATGGTTCGGAAAGCACGCCGCAAAACTGGAACAGATCGCACGAAATCCCGACGAATCAACCGACCGTCGCGGAAGCGCCCTGGCCCTGCTCATAACCAACGATCCCGAAAACGCACCGGACTACATCGACCGTTGTCAAACCGAAACGGACTTTCCGTCCGTCGGCCGCGTGTGCAGTGACATCCTGAATCTCTGGACCCCCCAAGACATATAGAATCCGGCTCGTTCCTCGCAAGACCCGCGGGACGGGCGCAATCGAAACGAATCGGATTACAAAATGAACGACGTTCCGGTGATCTGCTCGTACGCCTGCCGGTATAGCACGCTGGTCGATGCAATCACTTCGGCAGGCAGACTCGGAGCCGGGTCGGTCTTGTCCCACGCCCCCTGATCACACATCGCCTGAAGGTGATTGCGAACAAATTGCTTGTCGTAACTCTCCTGATCCCGACCACGTTCATATCGATCCGCCGGCCAGAATCGGCTGGAGTCAGGCGTCAAGACTTCGTCGATCAGGACAAGTTCACCGTCCACCCGACCGAATTCGAACTTCGTGTCGGCAATGATAATCCCCCGGGTCAGGGCATACTCCGCCCCCGCTGCGTAAAGATCGAGAGTCCTGTCGCGAAGCTGACGCATCGTCTCCGCGCCCACCAGGGCGCACGCCTGTTCGAACGAAATATTCTCGTCGTGGCCCGAATCCGCCTTCGTCGCCGGCGTGAAAATCGGCGCCGGCAGCCGATCGCATTGCACCAACCCCGATGGCAATTTGACCCCACACACCGAACCGTCGCGGACGTATTCGCGCCAGCCGCTCCCGGCAAGGTACCCGCGGGCCACGCATTCGATCGGTACAACCTCCGCCTTCCGGCACAGCATCGCCCGCCCGCGAAACTGGTCCAGTGACGGACCGAAAACATCGGGCAACGAACGGTCCACGACTTCGATCAGATGGTGCGGGCACCGCCCCGAAAACCGCTCGAACCAGAACTTGGATAGCCCCGTCAACACCCTGCCCTTCTGTGGAATCGCATCGGGAAGCACGCAATCGAACGCGCTGATTCGATCCGTGGCCACGATTAACACGCGATCCCCCAAGTCGTAAATATCTCGGACCTTCCCCCGCCGAACCTCAACCCCAGGAACATTCGTCTGGTGCAGCGTCTCAACTCGCATGCCAAATCACCTCCAAAACCGCCCAGACACCGGCCGGATGGGCGTCACTCCGGCGAGGGGGGCGCGAACGCAAGGCTACAGTTTTTTCCCGACTGTTTCCAGAAATTGCATTGATTCCGGCCAAATCACTCGCTAGCTTGTGCGACGATCGATGGGCCCCCCGAAATCGGGCCTCGCGGAATGATATCGATTTTCAAGGAGGCGTCATGGCTAAGGCGATGAGCAAGTCGGCATTGATTCGGCACCTGGCCGAACAGAACCACCTGACACGCGCGCAGGTTGTCGATTTTATGGATTGTCTGACCGACGTGGCATACAAGCAGGCCAAGAACGGGTTCACCCTGCCCGGACTCGGAAAGCTTGTACTCGTCCACAGAAAGGCTCGCATGGGCCGAAACCCGGCGACCGGCGAAGCGATCAAGATTCCCGCCAAAAAGGTGGTGAAGTTTCGCGTCGCCAAGGCCGCCAAGGATTCGATCCTCGGAAAGCCGGTGACCAAGAAATGAATTGAGCGATCACCGGCCGCAGTCTCGCCGGACGATCAATCGGCTGATATTCAATGGGCCGTCACCACAGTACCGCGCGTTTTGGCATCCCTGTGTCGATGCCTGTATTAGCACGAACGGTTTCGAGTGGCTGGAGTCGATGGAGGCACGAGTAGGGTCTGAATCCTTGGCGACGGCCTCTGTCCGGAAGACTTGACTTCGGCGTATTAGAACCCCATGCTGTTGCGACTTTGGCTGGCGCTTGGCCCGGTCGCAACCCAGTACAGTGAGGCGAAGCGCGTTAGCGTCCCCTATGGCGACACCTCGAAAAAAATCAAAGACCGTTGCGGCCAAGAAGGGCCGCGTTGCCTCTAAGAAGAAGCCCGCGGCGAAGCCCAAATCGGCCCCCCGCCCCGCCGCC
>JAPULF010000062.1 GCA_027295245.1 Planctomycetota bacterium | reverse complement strand
AAGGCCGGAAGAATGACCAAGTCCGGCGCGGGGTTGACCTCGGCCAGGGTGTCAATCGAGTGCAGCGCCGCCTGTAGCGCCGCCGTGCGACGGCCCCGTTGAATCGCCAATTGAACAACGGCTACGCGCATCATGTTTCCCGATCCGGCGGGCTTTTCGTTGTATCCGCCTGGGAAGACGAACCGTTCCCCGAGAACACCGACTCCCAGCCGAGTTCGGACAGCAACTCGTCTTCGCGCCGATGCATTCGCTCGAAGTCCTCGGCCCCGTGGTCGTCGTATCCGCACAGGTGGAGGCAGCCGTGAACGACATAAAGCAGAAGTTCACCGCGCCAGTCGGTGTTCCGAACGCCGGCCTCTTGTCTGGCCACGCTCTCGCACACGATCAACTGCCCTTCCACGCAGCCCGGCAACGCATCGTCCTGGAGATTGAACGCCAGCACGTCGGTCGGCCCGTCGCGTCCGGCCCACCGTTCATGGTGGCGAGACATCGCGGCCGCGTCCACAAATGCAATCTCGAGCTGCCCCGATCCACGGCCTTCCGACGAAAGTGTCCGCCTGGCCGCCCGGCGCACCATGTCCTGTATTTCGTTCGGACATCCCGACAGCGTGATCGTCAGACGCTTCGGTCCGCCGGACGAAGGAGGATCCGGTTCATTTGATTCGTCGCAGTCTTTCATGCGATGCGAGCGACTTGCAGCGTCGGCTTCTGTGAATCCGACTTGGGATACGCGATTCGGCCGTGATGAATCGCGCATAAACTCTTTACGAGGCTTTGCTCCACGCGCGCCAACTCCTTCAGCGTAATATCGCAGTCATCGACCTGCCCGTCCATCAAACGGGCCATGACAATTTCATGGACCTTGCTCTCGATTCGGCCCGGAGTCGGATCCTGCAACGCTCGGACGGCCCCTTCCACGCTGTCGCACAGCATCAGGATGACCGATTCTTTGTTGCGCGGCTTCGGACCCGGATATCGAAACTCGGCTTCGCTGACCTCGCGGTCGTGCTTTCCGGTCGGCTTGGCGCCCTGCGCCGCCATCGCGTGGAAGTACCTCACAACGGTCGTTCCATGATGTTCGGCAATGAACTGGTGCAGCACCGGCGGCAACCCGTACTCGCGGGCCAGCGCGAGTCCGTCCTTGATGTGGGCCAGGATCACGAGAAGGCTCATGGTCGGCGCCAGCCCGTCATGGGCGTTCATGTTCGCCTGTTGGTTTTCGACGAAGTACTGCGGTTTGCAGAGCTTTCCTACGTCGTGGTAGTAGGCCCCCACGCGCACCAACAGCCCGTTCGCCCCGATTTCCTCCGCCGCCGACTCGGCCATGCTGCCGAGCAGGTGACTGTGTTGCCAGGTGCCGGGGGCCTTCTGGATGAGTTGCCTCAGCAACGGATCGCTGGTGTCGGCCCATTCCAACAGCGTGAGACTCGTGGCGATTCCGAACGCCCTCTCGATGACGGGCAACAAGACGAGAATGACACATATTCCGGCGAAGGCCGCCAGAAATGCGAAGAATGCATCGCCGAACACGGTCCGAATCTGCTGCTGTACGATGAATCCGACGATCAGCGCGCTCAGGCCGGCCGCGACCGCCGTTACGGCCCCGACCTGCACCAGCTTGAGGCGAGTCCGGATATCCGACAACGAGAGGATGCTGACGAATGCCACCGTCAAGAACAGGAGAAGCTGGCTGATCGAGCCGCCCAGGGCCAACACCGCGAGAAGCGCAAAAAGCGTGGTCGCGCCGACCGCGAAGCGTTGCGAGTAGGTGATCGTCAACACCGCCGCCGTGATCGTCATGGTACCGACACACCACATGACCGAACCGCCGATGTCGACCATAAAACGGTTGAGCAGCAACATCAGCAGCAAGAGGAGCGCAAATGCCATGGCCCTCACCGGATTCCGGACGATCCGACCCTGCTCTCTCCGAGTGAACACGACCAACCCGAGGGTCAGCAACAGAACAGCCCCGATCAGTCCCAGGCGCTTGGTCCGCCATGTGTCCCGCAATCTCGGATCGGTGGATCGTTGTCGGATATACTCGTCATGCTCGGCCTGGAGCAAATCCAAATCGGCGCTGCTGATCGTGCTTGCGATCCTGGGGGCAACAAGCACATCGTCCGGTTTGAACGCGTCCGTCACCGATTCGAGCGACCCGGCGGCCTCGATTTGGGTATTCGTGTATTCACGATCGAAGACGTATACCGGTTCGTATTCGTCCACGCCTTCCGGCGAGATCGAGTCTTCGATGATGGCTTGCAGTGCGGCGCGGCTCTCGCGCGGGAAGCCCTTCGCCACAAGCCGCTCCGCGAGTCCCGTGACGTGCTCGCGATTGGTGGCGTAGGTGAGCTTGACGCGGGCTACCCGCTCGAACCAGCCCGAGCCGCGGTCGATTTCGATGTCCGGCGTCAGGCTTTGTACCGCGCGGTCCGTCTGAGGGCGCTCGATCATGTTTGCCTGCATCAGGCGGCTCACCAGCAGATCGACGCCGGCCTTGAAACGTGTGCTTCCCGCACCATCCGTCAGCGATTTCAAGGTGTCGAACGCCTCTTGGTCCACCTGCGCGTTTTCGGCGGCCGCTTCTTGAAACCGTTCGAAACTGTCGGCCGCCTTCACCGCCGCATGAAGCGCCAGAAATTCTCCGGAAATCCGATCGACCAGAGGCCGGTTCAACCGGTATGAATCCGGGACCTTTTGCTGCTGAACTTTGCGAAGCTCATCCGTCTTGCTCTGGTTGATCCGGGTAAAGGCCACACGGGAATAGACCGGACGGCTCAGATCACTACCAATCGTGTAGGGAAATCGCTCGTGGCCCGAAACGACCAGGGTGGCCGCACCCACCATGAACCCCAGAGCGATCAGCGTCGGCCAACCCAGTAGGGACCGAATCCGCAACGCCCAGGGAGGCCGGCCGTCCGCCATGGAACGACGGACATCGCTACGTCTCAGAACTCGGGACTTGCCAAGATTCCACATTGCATTGATGACCGAAATCGGCGGTGCGGCTGACCGCGTGTGAGAACACCCGCCTTGCTGGGTAGTTCCCGCAACCGGGAATTATAAGGGCCGCATCCATTCGACAGATAGCCGGGGGCCGCGTCCACCATCACCCATGACCATCACCAACAAAACCGCTGAGTGTCTATCGTACGCATCGACATCCGGATTGACCGCATAATATCACGAACTGACACATAAGGAATTTCCCTGCATGAGATTACGATCTTTTTTTGAATCCACCAGGTACTCCCGGGATCACGCCGACAAGAACGGATCATTCGGATTCTCCGGCATTTCTTCACAACGTCCGATAATCAAGGCTAGACAGTACCTCGAGTCAGCCCGGCTGATCGAAATCTATCCCACTGGATGACGGAGGCATGAAATCTGCTCGGAATTGCCCACAGGGCCGGCTCAACAGCTCGATGTCCGGAAAGGAAAACGCCGTGACACACTCGCCGCTCAAAGACCTTCCAAGCCGAATAACCCGATTGCACACTGGTTTGACCTAGAATCCCGATCGCCCGTCCGACCGTTGACGCTGTTGAGCCGCCTCACATAATCCTGGTCCCTGCAAGCCGGCCCACGGGAGTGCCCATGGCGACAAAAATCATCACTCTCACAACCGACTTCGGGGAGGCCGACCACTACGTCGCCTGCATGAAGGGCGTGATCTTGCAACGATGTCCCGACGCCAGAATCGTGGACGTGAGCCACAGCATCCAACCGCACGATGTGGTCCATGGCACGTTCATCCTGAGGCAGATTTTCGAACACTTCCCGGAGGGAACGGTCCACGTTGCCGTGGTCGATCCCGGAGTCGGAACGGCTCGACGAATCCTGGCGGCCCGTTACGAGGGACAGATCATCATCACCCCGGACAACGGCTTGGTCAGCCTGGTACACCGTGATTTCCCGATCGAAGAACTGCGGGAGATCCAGAACAACCGCTTGTTCCTCCCCAACGTCAGTGCCACCTTTCACGGCCGCGACGTCCTCGCCCCCGTCGCCGGGCAACTGGCCGCCGGCATGAGCCTCGAAAACGTCGGACCGATCGCCGAGGAATTGGAGATACTCAATCTTGAACGGCCGACGGTCTTGCCGGATCAGGCCGTTGAGGGCCTGGTCCTCTATGTGGACCACTTCGGAAACCTGATCACCAACATCGCAGCCGCCGACCTTGTGCCGCGAGCCGACGGTGAACCCCTTCAGGTCCATGTCGGCCCTCTGCGAGTCGGCCCGATGAGATCGACCTACGCCGACGTGAATCCAACCGAAATCGTCGCACTGATCGGTTCCACCGGAATGGTCGAAATCGCGATCAATCAGGGCAACGCCGCGACACAGCTCCGCGCCTCGCCCGGCACGATCGTTGTCGTTCGTTGACCGATCGCCTCAATCGATCAAGTCGCACAGCGCCTCGTCATCCACGCCTGTGAGATCGGGAACGCTCGCATCGGCCGAAGCCAATTCCGAAGGACCGTGCCGGGTCTGAACGGCCAACACCCGCATGCCTGCCGCCCGCGCCGCCGCGATTCCCGGCAGGCTGTCTTCAATAACGATACAGCGTCCCGGCGCAAGCCCGCGTCCGTCTGCGTTCAATCGCCGCAACACCTCGACAAACCCCTCCGGATCGGGCTTTGATGTCCGCACGTCTTCGGTCGACACGACGACCGGAAAGTACTCGAGCAACCCGTTTGCAGAAAGGATCGCTTCGATCTCGCAACGGCGGGCACCGCTGCAGATCGCCACGTTCCATCGTCGGACGACGCGACGGACGAACGCCTCGACCCCCGGCAGAAGATCGTGTCCGTCGCCAATCGACTCCATGTACAGTTTGCACTTGGCGTCGAACAGGGCGTCCAGATCGATCTGGCCCGTTCGCCCCGCGTCCGCCAGAACGGTTTCGAGCATGACGCGATCGCTCAACCCCATGTACTTCTCGTAATAGACGGTTTCGGGCAGGGGAATCGACACGCCTTCCAGGACCCGGCGAAAAGACCGGTAGTGAAGCGGCTCGGTGTCCGCAATCACGCCGTCAAAATCGAAGATGATCGCGTCATGCATGCGTCGCATGCTACCGTCCATCGGTCGCGGCGTCGGCCGTGTTGCGAGCAAATCTCGGGATCACGGGGCTCGCGCGGTCCGCGAGCGCTTCGAGTGTCGAACGCGCCCCACCACCAGTGTCGCAAGATAGAGCCCGCCGGCGAGGACGATCGTCATTGCCCCCGGCGGCAAATCCGGTCCGAAGCTGACGGCCTGTCCACCGGTTGTCAGGCCGATACTGATCAGGGCCGCAACGATCATGACCTGCCAGAGTCGGCCGACGAAGTGCCCGGCAATGGCGACCGGGAGCGTAAGCAGGGCGATCACCATCACGAGGCCGACCACGGTCACCAAAACCACGACCGTCAACGCCGTGAGGCATAGCAGGAGCAGAAAGTAGAATTCCACCGATACACCGCGAAGCCGGGCGAACTCCTGGTCAAAGCAGACCGCTAGAAATTTGTTGTAAAACAGGATTGCGAGGCCGACGACCAGCAAATCCAATGCCCCAATCACGTAGAGGTCCGCCCGCGAAACCAGAAGAATGTTCCCAAACAGGTAACTCATCAGGTCTTCGTTATTACCCGGCGTGCGCGCGATGAATAGGACCCCGACCGCCATGCCTATGGCCCACAAGGCGCTGATGACGGTGTCTTCGCGTTGTTTGGCACGCAGGCTGACCCAGCCGATGACCAGCGCGGCGAAGAGGGCCGCTGCAAGGGCGCCATGCAGCGGCCGAAGCGCATCGATGCCATACACAACCCTGAAGTATTGAGCGGCCCCCATGCCGCCCAACGTGCAGTGCGCCACTCCTCCGGCCAGATAGGTGATCCGCCGAACGACCACGTAGCTTCCGACCACACCGCACGCGATGCTCGCCATCACACCGGCCAGCACGGCGTATTGAATGATCTGCTCAGACCTCAAGGCGTCGAAGAATTCAATCATGACGCCGCCCCGGGTCCATGATCGTGGTTGTGGTGTACCATTCGCACGCGGCGACCATACACTTCGGCCACGCGCTGCGCCGTCAGTTCGTCGGCGGGGTGCATGTGGACGTTTCGATTGACGCAGACGACCGTCTTGAACGTCTCGGCAACAAAGACAATATCGTGCGAAACCACAATGATAGTCAGCCGTTGGTTCAATTGGCGGAACAAGGCATATAGATTGTCCTGTATGACGGGGTCCAGATTCGCCATCGGCTCGTCCAGCAACAGGATGTCCGGTTCGCACGCCAAGGCCCGCGCAACCAGGACGCGTTGACGCTCGCCGCCGGACAATGCCCCGAATGAAGCCCCGCGCTTGTCGCCCAGCCCGACTTCGTCCAACGTCCGGGCCGCCACCTGCTTGTCATTCGAGCTGTACCTTCCGAAGCCGCGGCCATGCCCCAGCCGGCCCATCAACACGATGTCGAACACGCCGACCGGAAAAGCGGGATCCAATCGGGCATGCTGGGGCATGTACCCTATCCGACGCCGCGATCGCTCCGGCGTCGTGCCGAACACCTCAATGATCCCGCGGTCCGGTCGAATCAGGCCCGTCATGAGTCGAAGCAGCGTCGTCTTTCCGCCCCCGTTCGGCCCGACCATGCAAACAAGATCGCGCTCGGCGATCGAGAAATCCACGTGCTCCAGGACGGGCTCGCGGTCGTACGAGAAGGACAGCTCTCGCGTCGATATAACGGGTGGTGCGGACAATCGAATGCCTTTCTCGGCGGAATCCGCGCAGCGCGAACGAGGCTATTGACCGACGCGTGAGACCGCCGTCGGCCCGCCGAGCGCGTCGCGAATCTTGGATGCAAAACCCCGCAGATTATCCAGGTAGTCTTCCGCAAGCGGATCAACGACCACAACCTCGGCGCCGATTTGTCGGGCGAAAGTCATGGCCGTCGTCCGAGAGGATTGCGGCTGCACGAAGATCGACCTGATGCCATCGGCCTTGGCCTGCCGGATCAGTTCCAACATCCGCTTGGCTGCGGGCGGCTTTCCGGATGTCTCAACCGCCACTTGCCGCAGTCCATACGCCTCGGCGAAATGGCCGTAGGCCGGGTGGTACACGAGAAACGCCCGGCCACGCAGCGGCTCCAACAACTCGCGAAGCTGCTCATCGATGCGGTTCAGGTCGGCCGTGAAAGACGCCAGGTTGACCTCGTATTGCTCAGCGCGGGCCGGGTCCTGACGTGACAATTCGTCGCAGATAATCCGGGCCTGCGATTTCACCAGCCGAGGATTCATCCAGATGTGCGGATCCAACTCACCGTGTTCGTGAGCGGCTCCCCCGGTGTCGCCGTGTTCGTGGTTGCAACTCGCGTGGGAACTACTTCGATCGATGCCCAGGCCCGTATCGACGACCACGAGATGCTCGAACGCGGCCTCGATCTTTTTCGCTACTTGTTTCTCGAACGGCACGCCGATTCGGAAAAACACCCGGGCCTTCGACAGTTCGATCATTTGTTTGGCTGCAGGCTCGAACGTGTGGGGCGACTGACCCAGCGGAAGCAGCACGCCGACGTCCACGTTGGCC
>JAPULF010000619.1 GCA_027295245.1 Planctomycetota bacterium | reverse complement strand
TTCGTCGCGCGGGCTACCGGGGGATGTGCCGGCATAGCGGGCCGAGAGCACCCCCGGCTCGCCGCCCAGGGCGTCCACCTCCAGGCCGGAGTCATCGGCCAGGGTCCACCGGCCGCTGGACTTGGAGTAGTAGCGGGCCTTCAAGGCGGCGTTCGCCGCAAAGGTGTCGCCGTCTTCGTGGGGCTCGGCGATCGCGGTGTCCAGTTCGGCGAGCGATACCCATCGGGCCAAGGGTCCGTCAGGGCCGTCAGCCGACAGCACCGCGATGATCTCCCGATATTTGCCGGGGTTGCCTGTGGCAATGAGTATTTCGTGCATTCGAGGTGACGATCGTTCAGCCGGCGGGCCTTTGGGTTCGAAGGCGCTTGTCGAGATTCTCCGGCCGAGGGATGAGCACCAGAAACGACTGGTTGGTCATGCCGTTTCGGATGATCTTGCGGCCATTTTCGAGGTTCCAGCGGAATTCCGGCTTCGACTGAAGCCGCAGGACCTCCTCGCTGTAGCGATGGCTGTCGGGCCTGTCCTCCACGCGCGCATCCGGGCCGAAGGTCCCGACGCAAACGTCGCTCCGAGGGCTGTCGGGGTGGTGATAGTAATAGGCCTCGAAGCCGTCGCCCCGAAGGACCCGGACCCAGTCGACGGCCGCGGTCTTGTAGTCGTGCAGTTCCTCGTCGTTGTACATCACGCCGACGTGCAGGGTGTACATGCCCTTGGCGTTGCCCAGGTCCCATTCGGGCGGGCCGGTATCCTCGATGGGCACGGGTATGGGCCGGACGCTGAAGAACGGGTAACTGCCTTGGAACGAAAGGAAGCGAATGAAATTGAGATCGTTATTGAGCGCGGGGCTGAATTTGATCTTGCCGTCGACGAATTTCAAATCGTACGAGCCGTAGAAAATCCGGCTGCGGTCTTCCTCGTGGGAAACGCGGACCTCGCTCGGGCGGATCTGTCGAACCCGCTCCAAGGCGCTCGCGAGACGCTCCGTCTTCTGCGCCCGGTCGGCATCGTCGAACATGACGCATTCGATAGTCCAGGCCTCGGTCGCCTTGGCTTGGACCATCAACGACCAGTCCCGCTTGCCGGTTCGATCCTGCTTTCCCCATTGACGGTTGAATTGGAGCGCATCGTCCCCGCACGCCCCCATGAGCCCCAAACACGACACTATGAGAATTCGACGGGTCATGAACACCTACTTACGGCGGGAGCGCGCGACACCGGACCGGGTCGTCTTTCGTCGCAGCGCGGTCTGCTGGATTGTATGCAGATCGCGAATCCCGCGGGAGGCGACCGATAACATCCGCTTCATCTCGGCCTCGGAAAAAGTCGCGCCTTCGGCCGCCCCTTGGACCTCGACGAATCGCCCCTTGCCCGTCCGCACGACCGTAAAGTCGACCGCGGCGTCCCGGTCCTCGACATAGCAAAGGTCGAGCAGCACACGGCCTGCGAGGATGCCGACGCTGACGGCCGCGACCGAATCGATCAGCGGCGAACTTCGCAGGCGACCCGCCTTTCGCAGATGGCTGACCGCGTCCACGAGCGCCACGTACGCACCCGTGATGCTCGCCGTTCGGGTCCCGCCGTCTGCCTGAAGCACGTCACAATCGAGCCAGATCGTCAATTCGCCGAGTGCGGCCATGTCCACGACCGAGCGCATGCAGCGCCCGATCAATCGCTGTATCTCCTGCGTCCGACCGTCGATCTTGGAGCCCCGATTCCGCTTCCGCCGCTCGCCGGTCGAGCCCGGCAACATTTCGTATTCCGCCGTGACCCAGCCCAGACCCCGATCACCGCGCCATGCGGGAACGCCGGCCTCGATCGTCGCGGTACACAACACGTGGGTGTTGCCGGACTTGATGAGCACCGAGCCGGGAGCGGCCGACGTGAAGTAGCGTTGAATCGAGATCGGTCTAAGCTCGGTGGGCTTTCGCCCGTCGGGTCGCGGCATTCCGTGGTTCTCCTTGCATCAACGGCCGGAAGTCAGCGGGGCATGATAATCGAGGTTTCGTCCGGGTCCCATTCCATGCCGGACGCGTGAACCGGGAGGCTACGCGAGAGCAAGGGATCGATGTTCAACCCTCGGACGGGGTGCGGCCGCGTGCCGGCGACGCACCGTCAACCCATTCGTCGAGCCCCGCGAGATTGATGCGATCTACAAGGGGTTGCGAGGGCGCCCGCGACCCCAGAACGACCCGTCGTTCAGTGTCCCCGTTGACTTGCAATTCGATCCAAAGGGTCGTCTCGCCGAATGCCCCCCGGACCCGATCGCCCCATTCGACCACCACGACGTTCTGACCGTCGCACATCTCGTCGAATCCGAGATCCAGGAAGGCCGCCACGTCGCCCACGCGGTAGGCATCCAGATGACATATGTGCAACCGCCCTTCGTATTCGTTAAGGAGCACAAACGTGGGGCTGTTGACCTCTCGATCGCCCGGCACGCCGAGTCCCGCGGCGATGCCTTTGACAAGGTGGGTCTTCCCGGCCCCGAGGCAGCCCACCAACGACAGGACATCACCGGCGACCAGAACGCCACCGATCGCGCGGCCGATCGCCAGCGTGTCGTCCACGCAGCCGGACCGAAGTTGCATCGTCCACTCGGTCATTCCGTGAAGTGCTGCCATCCTGCGGGTTCCAGGGGCTCGCGTTGCCCGTCGGAATCTCGAATCCAGACGCCGGGGTCATCGATGGCCACACCGATGACCGTGAACTCGACCTGGGTAATTCCGAAGGGGGCCGAGTCGGAACCGATTGCGGTTCGTTCACCCATCGCGCCCGCTGCCCCGCCGCCGCCGATCGAGTCGGCCGCAAAGAGCAGCTCGAAGTCCTCTCCGTCATTCAGGGCGTGATCCATCGCGCCGCGACCATCGATCGCGGCTGCCTCGGCGGCACTCGATATAACCGCCTGCAGGGCACGTTCGTGAAACTCGATGCCTCGATTCGATGCACGCGCCATGCGATGCGAATCGATCGAAAGCCCGTCGCTGATATCGATGATCGCGTGCAGGTGATCTCCCAGCGTCTCCGACAGGATGCGAGCCTCGCCGACCCTGGGCTCGAAGTCCAGATGGCGACCGAGCAGGCTTCCGCCCAGCCGACCGGTCACGCAGATAAGGTCACCCGTCCGCACACCTCCTCGACGCACAGGCGGTCGATCCGGCCAGGGCTCGGCCATGACGGTGACGCTGACGACCAGTCCGCGGGACCAACTATTGGTGTCGCCGCCTACGATTCGGCAGCCGTACTTCTCGCTTAGAGGCTCCATTCCCAGCATCAACCCCTTGGCCTGGTCCATCGTCCAATTAGACGGCAGGGCTAGACTCACCAGCATGGACTTCGGTCTGACGGCCATGGCGGCACAATCCGAAAGATTCACGGCCAGGGCCTTGCGGCCGATCTGCTCCGGAGCGTGCGTCGTTGCGTCGAAATGGACGCCGTCCATCAACATGTCCGAAGCAGCCAGCGCTTCGGAATCAAACGCCAAGACGGCCATGTCGTCCCCGATT
>JAPULF010000618.1 GCA_027295245.1 Planctomycetota bacterium | reverse complement strand
GGATCGCCTTGCGTCTGGTAGGGCGTCGCCTGATGTGTCGTCATTGCCGGCACGAATGGCGGACCTCGTCGCGCGATCGCAACGATTCCGATTCATCTCAGAACAACGTGCTTCCTGGTGACATGTCACCGGTTTCGGGGTCGAGTTCGATCGTCGATACGAGTTGGGCGGGCCGCAAGCTGGGTCGCTACCGTGTGCTGTCTCTTCTCGGCAAGGGCGGCATGGGTGTTGTTTGGCGGGCCCATGATGCGACGCTTCGTCGAGACGTTGCCTTGAAGATTCTGACCGCCGGGGATTCTCATCGCAAGAAAAGTGATCGGCTCGGCGTCAACGTGGATCTATTCATGCAGGAGGCTCGGGCCGTCGCCAAGCTGCAACACCCTTCGGTGGTTTCCATATTCGAAGTGGCGGACGATCAGGACGCGAAGTTTCTGGCCCTCGAGTTAATGGACGGGGGCACGCTGAAGGAGCATGTGGAGCGGAACGGCCCGGTTTCCGCGGGCGAGTTGTTCTCCATGCTGATCGGCCCGGTCAAGGCCATGGCGGTGGCCCATCAACGGGGCATCATTCACCGCGACATCAAGCCGAACAACTTCATGTTCGACGAATTCGGCCATCTGAAGATCGGCGATTTCGGCCTGGCGGAAGTCTCGAACGAAAAAGTCAGCGCCAAGCTTCGCGGCAAGGCGGTCGGTTCGTTGGGATGGGTCGCACCGGAGACGGTTCGCGGCCTTCCAACCACCGCGGCCAGCGACATCTATTGCATCGGGCTGATCATGCTATACGCGCTGCGGGGTCGTCCGTGGTTGCACGCCGATTCGCGCACGAAGCTGTTGGCGTTGCATCAGAATCCTCCGGAAGTCGATCTGTCCGACCTCGACGAATTGTCGACCGAAGGCGCAGACATGGTTCTCCGGTGCCTGGCGGTGACGGAATCCGATCGCTTCGAGTCGGCAACGGATTTGGCCGAGGCCCTGGAGGCCTGCGCTGCGGAAGCGGAGTCGCCGCCGGAAGTCAAGCGGAAGTCGCGATTGCCGGCGGTCATCGTGGGCACCGTATTGGCGATTCTTGCCGGTGCGGGTTGGGGGCTTGTCTACTTGAACGATGATTGGCGAACTTTGATTGACGAATACGGTCAACCGGCTCGACTGACCGGCATGGCCCCATCCGGCTTCACTTCGGGCGCGGGCGACAACGACGCGAATGCGTCGACGTCCGAGAGCGCGACGCAATCGTCAACGGAGATCGAGTTTCGGCCGGAGAATGCGTCCCTGCCCTGGCCTGAGGTTTTGGACGGATCGGGCTTCAAGTTCGTGGCCAGCGGGCGGGGGAAGACGTATCACCTGGCGACCTGCAAGGGGGGTGGCCGCAGGATTCACATGAAGAACCTGGTGACGTACGACTCCATCGATGCGGCGGTCAAGGGCGGTCGAAGGCCGTGTCCCCACTGCAGGCCGGCGTCGACGCCGGCACCCTCTCCCGTGGAAACGACGCGCGAGCGCTGATCGAGGCCGTTGCGATCGCGAAACCGATTATTCACAATTGAACGAATTTCTCGAGGATTGATCGGCCGGCGTCCTGGGAGCGTTCCGGCAGGAATTCGACGCCGAACAGGTTCTCATTCCAAACGACCGAAGCAAAGTCGATTCCGTGATTGGCCAGTGCCGCCACGTCTTCTTCGTGCCGTGGCACGGCGTGCAGGGCGTGTTCGAAGTAGAAGTGCTCGCCTGATTGCAGGCCGTCCAGGAGCGGACATTCCGCGGTCCATTGCACGCGGTTCCATCCTTGGTGCGGCACGTTGAAGTGTTGGGCTGCGGGGTGGTCGCCGAAGTCGAACTGGACGACTGATCCGGAGAAGACACCCAGGCCGGTGTGCCGGCCCGAATCGTCGGTGTCGTCGAACAGGAGGTGCATGCCGAGCGAGATGGCGAGGACGTGTCGTCCGCGATCGACGGCCTCCAGCAAGGGCTCGATCATTTTTTTCTCGCGAAGATCGCGGGTCGCCCGGGCGAACGAGTCGCCGGTCGGGATGACAATCTTGTCGGAGCGCAGAATATCGTCGGGCTTCGTCACGACGCGGGCGTCCGCGCCGGCCGACTCCGCCGCCGTCCTGATTCGATCGGTGTGAAGGGTTTCGCAATCGACAATCGCGATCAAGGGTTTTGGCATTTCGATACGGCCCGTACATGACAACCGCGCGCCTGCCATCGGCCGGGGCGCGCGGTACGGTGAACCTGGTTCATTCCGCGGTTGTTATTCGCGCCGGGCGCTTGCCTAGTCGCGGATGGTCCCGGCGGCAGTCGTACGAATCATGCCACCGGTTCGCTCGACGGCGTAGAACTCCACGCGGCGGTTTTGTCGTCGGCCCTTCTCGCCCGCGTTTGCGTCGCGCGGTCGATGCTGTGCGCAGCTCGCCTGAATCAGGTATTCCGGCGGCACGCCTGCATGGTTCAAGTGACGGATGACCGTGAGGGAGCGATTGGCGCCGAGTTCCCAATTGTCCTTCCATTTACTCCGCCGGATCGGCTGATCGTCGGTATGCCCGAACACGTAGATGTCGCGATCCGGATATCTCGAGCGTATGTCGGATGCGATCTTGTCGAGCGTGCGT
>JAPULF010000617.1 GCA_027295245.1 Planctomycetota bacterium | reverse complement strand
CATCCGCCATTACCTGGCGGGCGAACCCATCGAGGCCAAGGCCGACAGCAGTTGGTACGTCCTCCGCAAAACGATCCATCGATATAGACTGGCCGCGGCGATTGCGGCGGCCTTCGTCCTGCTCGTCAGCGTTTCGACGATCATCCTGGCCGTGTTGTATCGCAATCAGGGCCGACTCCTTTCGCAGGTGCAGGAACAAAAGAAAGTGGCCCTCGATGCCGAGACCCGGGCCGAGCGCCGTTTCGATCAGGTGCAAGATCTGGCCCACGCGTTCATCGACGGCATCGAGCCCAGGATCAAACACCTCGTGGGCTCCACCTCGGCCCGAGAGTACGTCGTCAGCAAGGGACTGGAGTATCTCGACAGCCTGACCCGCGAGAGTGAAGGCCACCTGGAACTGCAATGGGAGTTGGGTTCGGCCTACTTCAAGATCGGCGAAATACAGGGCGGCCCGCAAGGCGCCAATCTAGGCGATCGGGAAGGCGCCCTGGACAGCCATCGCAAGGGCCTGGCACTGATCAAGGCAATCGCAGAGACGAAACCCAACGACCACAATCTGCAGTACCAATTAGGGACGGCCTATCAGCGAGTGGCCGTCTTGCAGGACGTCATGGGGCTCCGCGCCGAAGCCGCGGAACACTATCAAGAAGCGCAACGGATCGCCGAGCGACTCGCCCAAGCGGATCCTGACAATCGAGCGCATCAACGCCAGCTCACCGTCAGCTACGACATGATCGCCTATAGGCACCTACAGGCCGGAAGACTGGACGAAGCGTTAGCCACCTACCGGAAAAGCTTGTACATCGCCCGGACGTTGGCCGACGCCGAGCCGGACAGTGACATATCCCAACGCGACCTCGCGGTCAGTCACGACAAGATCGGGCGCGTTCTGTTCGCGCAAGGCAAGGTGGAGGACGCCCTCAACAACTATCAGAAGTTCCTGCAGATAATCCGGACGTTGGCCGATGCCGATCCCCAGAACGCAGTCTATCAACGCGATCTCGGCGTGGCCCACGAGCACATCGGCGTCGTTCAGAAAGACTTGGGCCGACACGAACATGCGCTTGCAAGCTTCAATAAAACCCTTTCGATTCGCCGGGCACTCTCCGATGCCGATCCCGAGAACGCCGACTCGCTTCGCCTTGTAACGTCAACCTACTGCGTCGTCGGCGAAGCCCAACTCGCCCTCGACCGCCCGGAGGCAGCCCTTTCCTCCTTTCAAGACTACATGCTCTCCGCCGAAAAGATCGCCAAGGCCGACCCCGCCGACGACGCCGCCCGACGCGAATTCGGCGTCTCCTTCTACAAGATGGCCGAACTCGAAGCCGCCCTGGCCATGGACGAATCGCGCAGCGACGCGCAGCGACGACAGCACTGGACCGCCGCCCGTTCCTGGTTTCAGAAGTGCCACGCGGTCTTTGTCGACATGCGGGACCGCGGCATCCTGAGGCAATCCGACGCCGCCGTGCCGGACGAAATCGCCGCCGAAATCGCAACCTGCGACGCCATGCTCGCGAATGCCAACGGTGCCGCGAGCAATCCAAAATCACCCTAGGCTAGAGTCTTGCACTTTCTGGACGCCAGAGGTCACATCTCCGAGCCGCGGGGCTAGGCCCGCGCCGAGTGCCACAGGCCGTCCCACCCCGCCGGAACAACCACCCAATATTTGCAGCCAACCCCGCCCGGCCCTCTCCGCGGGACACAAATAGACGAACCGCGAACAGAACCCGACGCGTGCGTGCAAATCCGGACTTGCCTCCCCGAGAACGATCGCGTTGTCGTAACGCGCCAGGCAGGTAGAATCACCACGAATACCGACACCCCGACAGACGCGGTGAAAACAAGCATGCACTACTTCCTATTGTTGATCACGGGATTCGTCGCCGGCGCCGGCCATGTCCTTTCCGGCCCCGACCATTTGGCCGCCGTCGCACCGATGGCCGTCGACCGACGAAAAAACACCTGGCGCGTCGGCCTCCTTTGGGGAGTCGGGCACTCAGGCGGCGTCTGGATCCTGGCGCTCGCCGCATTGGCCCTTCGCGAAGCCCTCCCGATCGATCTTCTTTCCGCCTGGGGCGAACGACTGGTCGGCTTCGTCCTCATCGGGATCGGACTCATCGGCCTTCGCCGGCTCTTTCGTACGCACATCCACACCCACGTACACGAGCACGACGGCGTCCGCCACGCCCACATCCACGTCCACGCCGACAACCCCCAGAAGCAACACCCCGTCGCCCACAAACACTCGCACAAGGCCTTCGGAATCGGAATGCTCCACGGCCTGGCGGGCACCGCCCACCTGCTCGGCGTGCTACCCGCCCTGCTGCTTCCCACCCGCCTTGCGGCATTCCTCTACGTCGTGTCATTCGGAATCGGTTCCATCGTCGCCATGACGGTCTTTTCATGGATCGTGGGCTTGATCACCCGCCGCATGGAAGGCGTCGGCAATCGAACGTACCGGGCGCTGCTCGGCTCGAGCTGCGCCGCCACCGTCTTCGTCGGAATCTACTGGTGCTACGCCGCCTTCCAACCCGCACAGGTCGCGCCATGAAAGGCACTCGGAGAGGCCCGACCGCATCCAGGCATGGTTTCATCTATCGTTTCGTCGGACTTGGGAGCCGAGCGCACCGGCGGCAATCCTCGGCAACGGGGGTCCGCCACGACGGGACCGTTGGCCGCCATTGAGGGGCCTCGACATCGATTCATCTCAGCGGCCGTGGAGCGATCCCGAGCCCGATGAACCGCCGGGATTGCCTCCAATCGCACCTAGAAGCACTTTGCGGGGAAACGATCGGGCAGTTAAGATAGCCAGTATGACGGTGAGGCAACGGCCGATGAGACGTCCGCCGGGTTTTCGCGCCGCATTCATATCAAAGAAACCCGCAGTTCCCCGGCGTCCGTGTTGCCACCCATGCGAATCGCGAGAAACGCACGGCAGCCGGAACGATTAAAAAACAAAGCGGCTGACGCACGCATCCGCTGACAGGCCGAAACGGAGAGACTCGATGGACTCAACTCGCTTCGATATGGCACTCAGTATCGGCGGTGCGGCCGGGCAGGGGATCGCAACCCCCGGGAACATTCTGGCACGTATATTCATTCGTCGCGGTCTTCGTATCTACGCCTACAACGCGTACCAATCGATCATCCGAGGCGGGCACATCTTCCTCACCATTCGCGTCAGCGACCGGAACATCCACACCCACGGCGATAAGCTGGACCTGCTGCTGTGTTTGAATCAGGACACCATGAACCGCCACCTGCATCTGATGGGTCCGGGCACACGGGTGCTCTACAACAGCGACACCATCAAGCCAGGTGAGGTCGCCGAGGGGGTCGGGCTGTGCCCGATGCCTATCGCCGACCTAACCGACCAGAGTCGAAACAAGCTCATCCAGAACACGGTGGCCCTGGGCGTGACGACGTTTCTGCTCGGGTTGGACTTTCAGATCCTGCAAGAGACCCTGACGGAGCAATTTCAGCGCAAGGGCCAGGCTGTGATCGACGAAAACGTGGGCATGGCCCGCGCCGGCTTCGACCATGCAAAGGCGAATTTCGATCCCTTCCCGATAGCTGCACCGGTTGGCGCTAGACCGCAGGCCGTCTGGACCGGCAATGAAGCGCTGGCCATGGGCGGCGCCGCGGCGGGTGTGAACTTCTCTTGCGCGTACCCCATGAGTCCATCCACCGGGGTTCTGCACTGGATGGCCAAGAATGCTCGCGAGCTGGGGATCATGGTTCGCCAACTGGAGGATGAAATCGCCGTGGCCAACATGGTGATCGGGGC
>JAPULF010000616.1 GCA_027295245.1 Planctomycetota bacterium | reverse complement strand
GTGATACGAAGAAATTGAATGGACGGAGCATCCGTGTGTCGCGATCGCCGCTCCTTCGGCGCGTCGCCGGAGTCGGATGCGTCTCACCGCGATTTCAGGAATACCGGGCGCGCAGTTTCTTCGGCCACTTGGACGGGCGACGATGATCCGCCTGATCGGCCTCTGCCGGATTGGCCCGCGCGGGCTTGGCCGAGCGATCGAATCTGGGTGTCGCGGTGCTTTTCGGCGACGCGCCGTGCATGACCGGCATGGATCGGTTGCACCCGACGTGAATGACCGACAACAGGACCAGTGCAGTCCAGACGGTCCGTCGGTGTAGCGCGCTGCCGGTCACAGTTATCCCCCCCTGTCACCCTCGACGCCGAGTCCGGATACTCGGGACCGGTGTATACCGGGTGACCCGCTACTCATCGAACGATCGAGCGAATGACCTGAGCTATCCACCGATGCGCAATTGCGACGATCGCCGTGTCGTGGCACCGCGTTCACGTTCGAGGATTGTTCCGGACGCGGGATATTCGGAGCATGCCGACCGGACGCCATGCAGGCTGATTCGTCGAAGAAAAAAGTCTTCCGACTGAAGCGGACCCCGACCGGGGCGACCGGTCCGGCGACCGACAACGCCCGATCAGCCAAGTGCCCGCCGTAATCCGCGTGCCAGTCAGGGTCTCCAACCGGTTCAAGCCGCGGTCGTTGTGTGGTCGATATGTCCGATAAAGGATGGACTTCCTATGCCGGGTCGCTGCGCGCGTGGCCTCGACGTGGCCCACGGGCGGCGCCACACGGTACGCGATCGGTTTTTCAGCCATTCCGTGGTGATGACATGCACTGGCAAACGACGGTAACCACGGGTGTCGCCCTGTGGGCGGCAGTAGCGCTCGCGTTCGGCGAACCGCAAACGAATCTGGACCCTTCCGCAAACGCGATCGAGCCGCCCGAGGACGCGGTGCGGACACTATCGTCTTCCCGCGTCGTTCTTTCGTTCAAGATCGCCCCGGGCGCCGCGCCGATCACGGGCGTCAACGTCTGGTACACCGACGATCGCGCACAGTCATGGCAGAGTTTTCCCGGGCGACTGAATCCGAAAAAGACCCGGATTCTGTTCGAGGCCCCGCACGACGGCATGTATGGTTTCTTCATCGTCCTGCATAACGCATACGGATTCTCCGAATTGCCGCCCCAACCGGGTTCCGTCCCGCATCAATGGGTGTATGTGGATCACCTCAATCCCGACGTGCAAATCGTTGAGTTGCGCCCAGACGAGAACTTTCTCGACAACCGCGAAATACACCTTCGCTGGCGCGCGACGGACGAGCGTTTTTCGGACCGCCCGGTCCGGTTGCACTTCCGTAGCGAGCAGACGAAGTCCTACAAGCTCATTTCGGAGAATCTGATTGCGGAAGGGTCGCACCGCTGGACGGTTCCGGAGGGAATCTCCGGTCGTCTCTCGATAAAGGTTTCGGCCTTGGATCAGGCCGGCAACGAGGGTCACAGCGTCATCGATTCACTTTCGATCGATAAGATCGGCGATCGGGCGCACAACTTCGGCGCGGACCCATCCGGTTCGGACCGACCGGGAAGTTTCGAAAAAAACACACCTCCGCGTGGTGACCGGCAAGGCCCGGGGCCGGGGTTATCCGGTCCAAATCACAGCCATGAAGCGGAACGTCGGGATCAGCCCGCTTCCGACGCGACATCGCAATTGGTTGCCGCCAAGTATCGAGAACCGCCGGCGCGGCGTTCCACGGTCGGGGCGGAGGCTTCCACGGCGGCGGAAAAAAGATATGATCAGGGAACATGGCATCGCGTTCGGGGTGATTACGACTTGGCGATGGTGCGATTTCGAGAGGCCCTGAAGCTTGATCCGGGCCTGATCGGCGCTAGAAACGACCTCGCGGGGCTCCTGTTTCTTCGCGGACAGCATGACGCGGCGGCGCAGGAGTTCAAGCGCGTATTGACGGTCGATCCCAGGCATGTGCCGGCGCTGAAGAGTCTGGCGCTGGTTCAGGCGACGAGTCGGAACTACCAATCCGCGTTGGAGAGCCTGAACAAACTGCTGCTCATCGACGAAACGGACGCGGAGGGATGGCTTTATTTGGGCGATGTGACTATGTTTCGGGGTGATCGCTTGGCGGCCCGCGAATTCTGGGCCAAGTCACGCGACCTGAAGTCGGCGTCCGACGAAACCAGGGAGCGGGCCAATCGGCGTCTGGCGATCTATCGAGGCGATCGGCTCGTGGTGGGGCGATCTGCCGAACCCTAGGCGGCCTCAGCGCCTGAGTACGCCGTGTCGATTCATCGGGTGACATTTCATGGTAGCGGCCGGCCAATCGAACGTGACCCAAGAGCCGCGACCGGTCTACGCCATTTTCGGCAGCGACGACTTTCTTCGACGCCGGGCACTGCGACAAACTATCGAACAGGTCCTGGGCGCCGATCGTGACCCCATGTCGGTGGTGGAGTTTGACGGCCCGACCGCCGAGCTTGCCGAAGTGTTGGACGCCTGCAGGACCATGTCGCTGATGGCCCCCATGACCGTCACTTGCGTGCGCGACGCGGACGACTTCATCAGCGAACATCGCAAGGCCATCGAACGGTACTTGCAGTCGCCCAGCCCCACGAGCGTGCTGGTCATGGTGCTGAATAAAAAGCTCTCCCGAAGCACGCTGCTGTATAAGGAAATCGAGAGGATCGGGGAGAACATCCCCTGCGAGCCTCCCAAATCGTACGAATTGCCGAAGTGGGTCGTCGGTCAGGCCCGAACGGAATACGACTGCGGCATAGACTCGGGGGCCGCCCGGAGGTTAGTCGAGCTCGCGGGCGACGATATGGGCCGGCTCGACACCGAACTGGCGAAACTGTCAACCTATGTCTCTCCGCGGCAGTCTATCCGGACCTCGGATGTCGAAACCCTGGTCGGGGCCTGGCGGGTTGAAAAGGTCTTCGGCATCACGGACGCCATCACGCGAAAGGACGCCCGAGGGGCACTGTTGCTGTGGGATCAAGTCCTCGCAAACGACCGGGGCGCCCCGTATCTGGCAATCGGAGGTCTGGCGCACGGTTTTCGAAGACTGGCGGCGGCCAAGAATCTCGTGGAGCAGGGCGTGCCGGTGGCCGAAGCGGCCCGCCAGACGGGCTTTCGGTTCAACCCCTCCGGACTGAAGGCCCAATTGGATCGATTTTCTGCAAGCGAGTGGCGGGATCATTTGGTACAACTGTTGCGGATCGACATGGGTTCCAAGCGTGGCTTGGGGGACGTGCGATGCGCTGTGGAAAAGCTGATCGTCGAACTCTGCGAGTGAACGGTCGGGCGAATTTCAAAAGCTCGAACGCGGGTTCGGCAAGCCGAGAGGGATCGACCGATGCGAACTGTACGGATACGAAAGACACTGTTCGTCCTGCTGCCGATGGCAGCGATCATGGTCTTCGGATGTAACCAAGAGGATTGGAACTGGTTCGGAGAGTCGAACACCTCGAGCAATCGACGGGCCGGAACCAAGGCCAGGCGACGGGTCAAAAGTTCGGCGGACAAGTCTCCGGCGAAACAGCCCGCAGTCGTGAAATCCGATCAACCCAAAGATAGCGAGGATGCCAACGCCCAAAAAGTCGAGCAGCGTGTCTCGGACCACTACGCAAGCAAGGGGAAATCGGACTACGACTCTACGTACTACGGCGACGAACTGTCCGACAAGATAGACAGGCAATCCGATCCTCGACGCAAGCAGCGTATTCGACAAACGGCGAACACGGCATACACTCGAGAAGACGAAGCCGAGCCTTCCACCACCGACACGAAGCCGCCTACGCGGGCGATCGCATCCGATTCCCCCAGCGAAGAAAGTGCTCGAAACGCACCGGTGACGTCAACCGAGGATCGCCGGGCCGAACCGGCCGAGGCCGTGGCATCCAATCGTCAACCGCCGGATTCACCGGATACAACCGCTGCCGACGGCACCGCCGCCGATCGGGACGTTATGGTCAAAGCCGAGCGGGAGGATCCTGCAAGAAACGACGGGATGCGAACCCCGTTGGATGTCGAAACGAAGTCGCGTTCCAACCCTCCCAAGTCACGCCAAGTTGCCCTCCTGGAGGAAAGAGGCCCCTCCCCGTACGCAGCGCCGGCGTCGCTTGATCACGATTCCGGTACACGGGCGAATGCCGCGAGCGAAGTAACACCGAAACCGGAAACGGCCGAGCCCGGTCAATCGAGGCCACCCGCCCTCAGCAATATCATCGTATCCGCGGGATCGGAACCGGAGCCGGAGCCTGTTTCACCCGGCGAGAGCGGCATATTGCGACCGATGGCGAATGTCTCGAGGAGCACTCCGCCGGCCAAAGACACTTTCAAACAACGTATCGAGGATCTGGAATCGTTGGTGGCAAACGACCCCAACAGTCTGAATGACCAGTTTCGTCTGCGGATGCTGTACCTCGTAGACGGGCGAGACGAGGATGCGGTTACGCCGACCCCCGGCATGAATAGCGAATTGGCCGAGATCATGCAGGCACACTTCCGGGCCCTGCTGGCGGCCCGATCAGAAACGGGCCGTGATGCGTCACAATGGGCCAATCGACAACTCAAATCGCTCGAGTCCCTGCGCGGATTGGTCCGGTCTCGGGCCGACCTGCAAGTTCCAAGGGTCGTGTTGTGTACGTCCATCGGCGGATACGGGGTCTACGAGCCTATCGAGCCTCTGGAGTTTCCGGCGGGACGCCGAAGCGATGCGGTGCTGTATATCGAGGTCGATAACTATCTTAGCGAGAAGATCAAATCCGGGCCGGAACGCGGCCAGTACCGCACCGTGTTGACGACCCGGCAAAGCCTGCTGGATGCCGACGGAAAAGAACTCTGGAGCCACACGGACAAGAACATCGAAGACATATCCCGCGATCTGCGACGGGATTTTTTCCTGAGTTCCCAGGTTCCCATTCCCTCGGTGCTGCCGATCGGTGAATACGTCCTGAAGGTCGAGGTCGAGGACGTGCTCGCCGGCAAGATCAACAGCAACTCCGTCAAGTTCAACATGGTCGTTCGTTCGGTGAACTCGGGCCGCGGAATCGATTGAGACACGCATCGTTCATCGATCCGGCGTTACAATCCCCAGACCGTGCTTGACCCCGTCGGATCGACATCCTGGCACAATCGCCACCTCGAGTACTTCAAGCGGCTCGATGCGCTGCTGGGGGCGTCGGGTCCGGCGAATCCTACAATTGTCGTAATCGGGCCCGGGGGCGTGACGCGATTCGCCACCCGGCTCCTCAACGACGCCGCTCAGCCTCGCCGGTCGCGAGCGCGTAAGCTGATCGGCGACCTTGCCCGGTACGGAGACCAGTTGCTTCGGCGCGTCCCGGGCATGCCCATTCGATCGCTCGAGCCGGTCGAACTGGAACGGGTCCTGACGGTGCCGCACCGTCTGGCGGTGGTCGACCGCTCGCAACGGATCCTGGCCGCGGTTCGACGGGACCTGCCTTCGGCGGAGTGTCATCTGACCGACATCAGTTGCGAGCCGCTGCCGGTGGCCGGCGACGTGGTCATCGCGTTTAACGTCATTTGCCGGCTGGAGGATCCCGCGGCGGGGATGTCCCACGTCGCGAAGGCCCTTTGCCCGGGGGGACTCTTGCTGATAGACGATCGCTCGGCGGACGAGCACCTCCGTTCCCGACCCGATTTTGAAAAAATCGCTCCCAAGACGCACCGACGCGCGGGCTAGCACGTGGCAAAAGAGGACAGGCACCTCGCGGTTCGCTGTTCTCGGTAGCGTAATTGCCGTTTGGCTCGGAGCCAGTCCCCTTTTGCCACAGTCTCCTGGCGGCGCCCCTTCCGGGCGATGGCCGGGGCGTCCGGCGTGGCGGTGAATTTTCTGTTGACGCACGATTTTTTTTCGCGCCCCGACGGCTTCATCCGCTACCAACGTGGAACGGATGGTTGAGGTTGTTTGCCGCGGAGGATTTCGGCGACAC
>JAPULF010000615.1 GCA_027295245.1 Planctomycetota bacterium | reverse complement strand
TGACATGCCGCACCTCGCGATCTACCTCGCGGCCCTTTGCATCGGAATCCGGGCGGTTCGAACCGCTCGATGGCCGGCAGCCGCCTTGTGCGGATTTCTATCGGGCGCAGCGTTCTACCTGCGACAAGAGGCCCTTGGGATTCCGATGGCCGTCGCGGGTTGCCTGATCCTATTCGCATCGGGCCTGTCCATTCGGCGAAGAATACTGCTGTCGCTCGCCGTCGGCGCGGCCTTTGTGGCCGCCGTGGCCCCGTTCGCCATCGCAACCGGGACCATCCTGCACAACAAGCTGAACCCCGAAATCCTCTTCGGAATGAACGGCGCCCACGCGCAGGCGGCGACTCCCGTACTTGCCGGCCAAGTCACCTGGTGGAGCGCGCCTTGGTTGATGTTCACCGCGTGGGCCGCCTCCGGAACCTACGTCGTATCCACTTGGGTATTCGTCGCGTTGTTCTGGAAGCGCGTGTCGCGCGGCGAACCGAACGCGCGGCGACTGGTCTTTGCAGCCGCGCTGTTGCAATGCCTGGCCGCCCAGTTGCGGGGATCGTGGCTCGGCGTGATCAGTGATCGATACATGCTGATCCCCGCGGCCCTTTCGATCCCGTGGGCCGCCGCCGGGCTACGCCACCTGATCGATTCGTACGTCCTCCGCCGCCCGCTCTCTGTGCAACGACCCCCGCGTTACGGCCTGGGGATAATCATCGGCCTGCTCGTCGTATTGCCCATGCTCTATCGATGCCTCCGCTCGGCGCCGCCGGAGGCCGCATTCTTTCGCGCCGCCGGAGCCTGGCTCGCCGAAAACGCCCAACCCGGCGATCGTCTCGTAGGATCTCCGCGTCTGGATCGCATGGCGTTTTACGCCGACCTGCCCCTGATCGCGCTGGATGCCCCGGAACCCGCCGCATGGTTCGCGGATCACTCGGACACGCGCCGGCTTTCGGATTCCGAACTTCAATCGTTGGCCCAACTTCGCCGCAAGGTCGCGGACCTCGAACCGCTCGCCCAATGGCCCGGTCCTGGGGGGAAACATGTCAAGCTGTATCGATTGCCCTGACCGATCTGCCAGGCCGTCAGTCGATCGGCGGGTGTTCCTGGTTGTCGTCCGGCGGATGAACGTCATTCTCTCGATCTCGATCCGGCGAGTCGGCGGCCCTCTTCTTCGGCCGGTTTCCCTTCGCCGGTTTCCCGGCCCGGCGACGCGGCGCCGTCCGACCTTGACGCACGTCTTCATCAAACTGCCGCCTCCGGCGAAGGATGTGGTGATAGTGCTGGGCGAATCGATGGGCCTCATCGCGAATCTGCTGCACCAGCCGCAAGGCGGGGTCGTTCCGCGGCAATCGGATCGGCCGCCTGCGGGCCTGGATATAGATCTCCTCTTCCCGCTTGGCAAGCGATATGACCATCGGCGGCTTGACGAACGCCTCGCTGCACGCCTCCAGCGCAGCGTGCAACTGTCCCAGCCCCCCGTCGATCAGAATCACGTCGGGGTACAACTCCTCGCCCTCGGCGGCATGACGATAGCGACGCTGCACCACCTCGCGGATCATGGCATAGTCATCCTGACCCGCCACGGTCTTGATACGAAAGCGTTTGTAGCCCGTCTTCAGCGGTCGTCCGTCGATGAAGCACACCAGCGAGCCCACCGATTCCTCGCCCTGGAGGTTGGCGATGTCGATGCCCTCCAGGATCCGCGGAACGTGTTCGAGTTCCAGCACCTGGGCCAGCCGTTCCAGCCCTTTTTCCGGATCGATATAGAAGACCTCGGGCTGCACGTCCTCGTCAACGTCGCCGGACAGCGCCAGCGATTTGATGGCCTTGATTCGATCCCGGACGCGTCCCGCCTCTTCGAATCGCAGGTCCGCCGACGCGGCCTTCATCTCCTTTTCCATTTCCCGCAACACGACGCTGCGCTTCGACGCCAGGAAACGCTTGAGCCGATCGATGTCGCGTTTGTAGTCCTCGCGGCCGATCTTGTCCGCGCAAGGGGCCGTACATTGATTGATCGAGTGCAACAGACACGGCCGAAAGAATCGACGCTTGTCGTCATTCTCGCGAATGTCCAGCTCGCACGTACGGAACTTGAAGACCTTCTGCAGGGCATTGACCGCGTCGCGCAGCCCCCCCGCCGATGTGAACGGCCCGTACAACTTGACCCCTTTTTGCCGAGGCTGGCGCGTCACGAACACCCCCGCGAAATCGTCCCCCACCGTGATTTCGAGATACGGGAAGGACTTGTCGTCCTTGAGCCGTTCGTTGTACGGCGGTTGCACGTCCTTGATCAGACGATTCTCCTGGAGCAGTGCATCGACTTCGGTGTCGCACTCCAGAAAATCGACATCGACCACCTTGGCGGCCATGCCGGCGATCTCCGGGCCCCGGGTTCGCAGGAGATCGGCCGACTCCTGAAAATACGACGACACCCGGGCCCGAAGGTCCTTGGCCTTGCCCACGTACAGAACGCGGCCCTTCGAGTCTTTCATCATGTATACGCCGGGCAGCTTCGGAAAACTGCCTATTCGCGCGCGCAGTTCTCGGACGCGCTCGTCGTCGTTTGTCGGCGCCATCCTTGTATCCTAGGGCAGATCCGCGCATCGCACGATCGCCCGGATACCGGTCGGGAGGTAGAAACGGTTGAATACCCCAGCCGCCCGCGCCGCGGCAATCGAGGTTTCGGCAATCCTGCCAAGAATGGCATTGATTTCCGCGACCCCGTCTGCCACAATCCGGATTGGCGCTTCGGCGATCGCGCCCATGCACCTCATGGGATTGGGCGAGCCAACCCATCCATGCGATTGGTATCATTCGGGGCGGGGCTCGGACGACCCGTCTCGCACTTGCAGCAGTACCGGCTTCTTCCACTGGAAAGCACCGGGCACCGCGTAAAGAGGCCCGGTGCTTTCTCTTGTTACAACAAACGGTGGCCAGGCCATTTGACGTCCGCGGCGTATCCACGGGATCTCCGTTTACAAGAAGCGCCGGCTCGGCGCGCCTTGAA
>JAPULF010000614.1 GCA_027295245.1 Planctomycetota bacterium | reverse complement strand
TACACCGACACGGTCGGATACGACATGGTCGTCGTGGGTCAGGCCCTCGCGTCGCTGTCCGTCCCCGGTGACGTGGACGGCAACGGCCTGGTCGAATTGGACGACGCCGACGATCTCGTTGCCGTCCTTCTCGACACCGGGTCGGCATCACCCTGTGAACTCGACCGCGCGGACGTCAACGGAGACGGCAGCGCGAACGGACTGGACATCCAGGCGTTGCTGAACGCAATGCTCTAGGACGAAACGATGAAACACCAAGGATCATTCGGAAACCGGAAAGGAGTGCATATCGACATGTGTAACACGCTGAGGAACACGTTTGTAGTCATGATCGTTGCTTTCGCACCCGGCTCGGCCCTCGCCGACCAATACCAATTGCTGACCGGCGTCGATTCGGGAATGACACCCGGCCCCGCCAGAAACGTATTCTCCGTCGCCGGCGTCCCCGGCAATTTCACCGACGGCGATCGCCTCGCCGGCACACTCTCGCCGACCGAATCCGCCGCGTGGCAGGGCAACGATTCACCGCTGATCGCCCCCAACGCCCACGGCTCTCTCAGCTTCATGTTTCGCCGCGGAACGTTCGGACTCGCCCCCGGCGTGCAGTTGCCGATCATGGGCGTCGACTACCTCGGCGGTTCCCTGCTCGATCTCGACGGCGATCTCGGAAACGGCGTCCGTAAACTCACGCCCCAATTCGACGATCAGAATCAGCCGATCCTCGCGGCGATCATCCCGAACACCACCAGCCACATCGACCTCTCGTTTGGACCCGGCGCCGTCACGCTCGACAACTTCGACGCCACGGCAACCAACTCCGGCTCGTCCGGTCTCGACGCCGGTTTCGGTGTCACCGTCAACACAATGGCAGGCACGCAGCCCGACACCTCGCAAACTGGCCCCATCAATCCCGGAATCGACTCCCGCCAGGGAACAACCGCGCTGTTCGCCCCGGGTGTCACACAGATTAGCAACCTTGGATTCGAGTTCTGGCAGGATTCGCTCGGCCCCTCCACCACAGCCGATACCCTCGGCACCTTGCAGTACCTCGGCGATCTCGACGGATGGTTGATCGAGCGGGACATCAATGGAGACTTCCCCACGCTTACCGGGCTGGGGCTCGGTTCGACGGCCTGGCCCGGCGTCGATGTGACGCAGGTCGGAAACACATTCGCGGCCTCCGCCGGCGGCACGGGCACGATTCTCGACGGCGTCGCGGGCGATCCGTTCAGCGCCGCGGGAAACGGCGGCCTCGCGCTGACCGAATTCGGCGGCGATCTTGGCGCCTATCTGGACAACGTCGTCATTCCCCAGGTCGACAATCTCTCTCAGAGTTTCATCTACCTGGAGTCCGCGGGCTTCGGGATTAATAACAGCGTCGATCCGGTCTTCGGAAACACCAATGGCTACGACGTGGTCCTGATTGCCCAGTCCACGCCCGTGCCCGAGCCCGGAATGATGTCCTTGATACTGGTAGCCGGGCTGGCGCTGGTCGGCGGCCGTCGCCGACGGCCTGCTCGTTAGACAAGAAACGCCGCCCCTGGCCGCAGACCGGTGGCGTTTGCAGCCAGGCGGCGGAGAAACGCGCGTGCGTTTGCAAACATGACCCAGGTGTCCCATGGTCACGATTCGAAACATGAACGGAGGCCTGTTATGAAAAGGCGAACGGCCTTTACGCTCTTGGAACTGTTGGTGGTGATCGCCGTCATCGCACTCCTGATCAGCATCATGTTACCGGCGCTCTCGACCGCCCGACGCCGCGCCCAACGCGTCACCTGCCAGACGCGGCTGCACCAGATCGGCACCGCCATCTGGGAGTACTCGGTCGCCAACAACGGCCGCGTACCATACGTCTTTTCGCCGATGACCAACGGCGGCCTCGTTCCCGGATTCGGCAGCGCCAACTTCACCGACGACGAGATCGATCCCTACAATCGCGAGCTTTGGCCCTATTCCCTGCAAAACGTGCTGATGCCGCTCTACCTCGGAACCGACCGCCAAATCTTCACGTGCCCGTCGGCCAACCGAGGCTGGCCGCGCGACGGCGGGCCGTTTCAGATGACCTATCGAGACGCCGGAATTAACCAGCCCAACGGGATTCCCCAACCGGAAGGCGACTACTTTCGAGAGAACTTCGGCTTCCTGGACGGACGCCCCATGATCGAATGGCGCATGCGATCGAACGGCGACCCGTTGGACGATGCTCAACAACTCGCTCGCCTGCGCAGCACCTACGTTCGAGACATGGTGGAGCGCGACGGCTTCGACGTCATCGGGCCGCACGAAGGCGGCATCAATGTTCTCAACCGCGAGTTCGGCGTCGAATTTCGCGAACAGAAAATTGCACGGGAGGACCTCGCGCCCTCGGGGGCCGGCGTACAGTTTTAGAAGACCAAGTACACACTCCGGCCCCCCAAACAACGGAGCCCAATGCCCATGGACCTGTTCGCGACACAGCCCGGAGCCGTGCACTACGTTCCCATTGTCACGACCGTTCTGTCCGGTCTGTTCCTGGTCGTCCTGCTTCGTCGATACTTCGCCAAGGGCAAGGGCGCCCATCTGCTCTGGTGGGCGGCCGGCATTTTCTCGTACGGGCTCGGCACCGGTCTCGAAGGGGCCATCACGCTCTTCGGAAATACGCCGGCCTTGAACAAGGCGTGGTATATCGCCGGGGCCCTGCTCGGCGGGTATCCCCTGGCCCAGGGAACGGTCTACCTGCTGCTTCGGCGTCGAGTCGCTCATTGGCTCACCGCCGCGACCGTGCCGTTGATCCTCATCATGGCCGTGCTCGTGATATTGTCACCCGTCAATTTTAGCGCGTTGGAGGGGCACCGGCCCGGCGGCGCAGTCCTCGGGTGGCAGTGGATTCGCCTGTTCACGCCCCTTGTCAACGGATACGCGGCACTGTTTCTGATCGGAGGCGCGATGCTGAGCGCGTGGCGATTCGCCAAGCTTCGGGCCACCGCCCACCGGGCAATCGGAAACGGCCTCATTGCAGTCGGGGCCATTCTGCCCGGCGTCGGCGGCGGCATGGCCAAGGCCGGCATGGTCGAGGCCCTGTACGTCGGCGAATTCATCGGCCTGATCCTGATCTGGGCCGGCTATGTGGCGTGCGTCCGTCCCCAACCCCAACCTCGCGGACTTCCGATCGACCCTCCGATCGAATCCGCCGCGGCCCATGCCGGCCTAAAGCAAGTACCGCAACATGAGTAACAACATCAAGAGCACGACCGCGACGAACATCCACCTCCGCCATCCCGATGACGACGGGTCGCGCGGCGTGATCCAATCTCCGCAGTACGGACACTTCTGGGTGTCTTCGATGACCGCGCTCCCGCAATGCGGACAGATCATCTCGCCGGGTTCGTCGCCTTCGGCCAAGACGTCGTCGTCCGACGGATACTCGTG
>JAPULF010000613.1 GCA_027295245.1 Planctomycetota bacterium | reverse complement strand
ATGGATTCCTCGCCCGGTTCAGGGAGACCCTTGAATACGCCGGGCTCGCACCAAGCGAATCAGATGAAATCCCCGAATCCGACCAGAATGCGCGAAAACGCATTGGTCCACGCTTGCCGCCCAACGCAAGAGAGGATGTCTTCGGTTTGAGCGAAGGGGACGTGGTCCTCCAATACCCTGCTCGGCTCAGCCAGGAAAGTTTTGAAGACCTCAGAGATTGGCTTCAAATCGAAATCCGAAAGATCCGTCGGCTTGTACGAAGGTAGACCTGGATCCGTCCAAAAAGGGGCGCAACATCGCCGTTCGGGGCGTTGCGGGTTTTCCGTCAACCACGCTTCTTGGCCTTCTTCTTCCGCTTCGTTGACCGGACTTTCTTGCCGGCGGCTTTCGAGCATCAATGAAGCTCTATACCCAAGCCATTGGTACAAGTTCCAATCCTCAACCCACCGCAGGTCCTGGCGCGCCGGGGACAACCGTCCCACTGAGCCCGGCCCGATGCCTGTCCCCACCGCGCGTCGGGGGACATCGGGAGGCCAAGAACGCGGACCACCATTTCGCTCCTCACTGAGATTCTCCTACCCCTCGATGCGGATGTGCCTCCCACAATGCGAGCACGAAACGCGATCGGCCTCGAACGCGGGACTGAGCTGGATCGTGCGATCACAGGCACACTTGAACGACTCCCAGCCATCGCCCCGACGCCGAAAAACGTCCTCCTTCGGCTCGCCGGGCGCGGCCGGGTCATTCGCCGCATCCGCCTTGGGCACGTCGTTGGCCTTGCCGCAGCGCGGGCAGCGGATCGAGTCGCGCTTGAATCGCGGCGGAACCTTGATCCGAACGCCGCATGCGCACGGCAGGATCAAAAAGTGCGCCGCCCGGTTGAGAACGTCCAGGGCCTCGCGTGCCCGGTCGACGGCCCCGGCCTTGGGCTCGAGTTCGGGCGTCGGCGAGCGCATCTTCATGCGCGTCTCATTCTTGAGCGTTGCCGCCCCGAGGCATTGGTTTTGCTGGCCCATCACGTTCTTGTAGGCCGACTCGTAGTCCATGAGACCCGCGCCGGCCATCCCGTTGAGAATGGCGATTCGCTTTTCCAGCGGCGGGTGGGTCGCGAAGACCGTCGTGAGGGCCCGGGCCTGGAGCGGGTTGACGATGTACATGGGCGCCAGGCTCTTGTTGACGTCGGACTTCTCCGAGGAGATCCCCCCGATCTTCCGGAGTGCCGATGCCAGCCCCGGCGGATAGCGGGTGTATTGGGCGGCGCAGGCGTCGGCCAGATACTCCCGGCGACGCGAACAGGCGAAGAACAACAAGCGGGCCATGATCGGCGCGACGATCGCGAAGACGATCGCGACAACCAGCAACAAGAGCTTGGCCTGACCGCCCGATCGCGAGGACGAGCTTCGACTCCCGACCCCGAACCACAGCGACCGCAGGAAAACCTCGGAGATCATCACGATGCTGCCGAGCAAGACCGAGGCGAGCGTCATGAAGCGGACGTCGTAGTTGTTGATGTGGGCGACTTCGTGAGCAATCACGCCCTGGAGTTCGTCGCGGTTGAGCTTGCGGAGCAGGCCCTGGGTCACGGCGACCGCGGCCACGTCCGGCTTCATGCCGACGGCGAACGCATTCGGGGCATTGTCGTCCACGATGAACACGCGCGGCATGCGGGGCAGGCCCGAGGCGATCGTCATCTCCTCGACCACGTTCCAGAGTTGCGGGGCGCCGACCTTGTCCGTCTCACGGGCCCCGGCGATGCGGAGCAGCAGCCTCGCGCCGGCCAGGAACGCCACCGAGACCGAGATGATAAAGACGCACAATGCAATACCCATGCCGATGAGTCCGCCGCCGTTCAGCAGGCGCGAAGGCTCGTCGAGCCAGGTGAAGTAGCGGATCCCGTCGCCTTGGGCCTGCGGAAAGCCCGTCGTCCGGCCGATCGATGGGCGGTCGGCGCCAAAATCGGCGAACAAGGCGGCCCCGATCAGGTACCCGAGCATCAACAGAGTGAGTCCCATGGCGCCGATGAGCACCCAGGATCGCCGCCTGTTTTGTTCGATCGCTTCCCACATCGAACGGCCTCGGACCGATTGCCGCCGCGACGGTTGTCATGCCGATCGCGAAAGCGGAGTTATCTGACGGATAGGGGGCGCCGGAGTTCTCGCGCCCGCGTTCGTCCGGACGGGCTACGAGAAACTGACCTTCGGCGCCTCTCGCTCGGCCCGGCTCTCCAACTCGAAGAACTCTTCTTCGCCGAATCGGAACATCCCGGCGACGATGTTCGTGGGTACGGTCTGCACCTTGGTATTGAACGTCATCACGGAGTCGTTGTAGAACTGCCGGCTGAAGCCGATCTTGTTCTCGGTGGAGGTCAACTCCTCCTGGAGCGCGAGAAAGTTCTGATTGGCCTTCAGATCGGGGTATTGCTCGACCACCATCATGAGACGGCCGAGGGCGCTGCTCAGTTCGCCCTCGGCGGCGGACTGAGAGCCGACGCCCTGAGCGCTCACCGCGTTGGCCCGGGCCTGGACGACATTTTGCAACGTGTCCTTTTCGTGGCCCGCGTAGCCCTTGACGGTCTCCACCAGGTTGGGAATCAGATCGTGTCGACGCTTGAGCTGCACATCGATCTGGGCCCAGGCGTTCTTGACCTTGTTGCGAAGTCCGACCAGACCGTTGTACGCGGTAACCGCCCAAAGAATAAGCACGACCCCGAAAACGATCGGTACGATCACGTAGAGACTAGGCATTGCGTTCTCCTTCCGTTTGTTCGCTCAGTTCACTGCGATAGAGATCGGCGAAGAATGATGCGACGGCCCCGGTCCCGCCATCCTCGTGGGCCTCGATCAGCGACCGCATCTCGCCCCGGTCGAACCAGAACCCGTGCTCCCGCGGACAGGCATCGAGTTCCAGGGCGGCGGGCTCGTCAAAGTGCAATGCCCGCAGCCGACGGTGGCATCGCGGGCAACGGATCTTCACCTTGTCGCCGCGGCGGGCCTGCGCAATGGCCCGCCCGACGGCGTCGACATCGCCGCCGGCGCGATCGCAGATCGACTCGATCTCGCCGGCATCGAGCCAGGTTCCCAGGCAATCGAGACAATGATCGATCTCGATGGCGTCGAGTTCGAGCAGGATCATGGGCTGTTTGCATCGGGGACACATGGAGTTCGTCAGGGCTCCTCGAACAGACCGGACGCCGGATACGGCGGCAAAGGATTCGCGGTTAGTGTAGTCTCTATCCGCCGGGGCCTGTGCTACAAAAAACAGACGAACTTATAAGGACCGCGAACCGGGTCATGGCGTTGGATATTTCGCGCGTTCAGAGGCGAAAAGAGAGTCTCGGTCGGCCTGAAGTACTTCACGATTCACCGTGGCGTCACCCCTTGCAGGCGACGGGTCCTTGCGCGTCGCGATACGGACATTGCGGCTAACGTCCGTCCGGCGGCCGCCGCCTGAGCGGCATGGTCATGCAACGCGGCCCGCCGAGACCCCGAACGAGTTCGGAGCCGGCGACGGTGATGCACTCGATCCCGGCCTTTTCCATGGCCTCGATCGTCTTGACGTTTCGCTCGTAGGTGCAGGCCACGCCGGGGGCGATGGCCAGGGTGTTGGTGCCGTCGGTGCGCTGTTCGCGGCCGGCGTAGTGCTCGCTGCCGCCGCCCGTACGAACCACGCGGACCTCGCGGCCGAATTCGTCGCTCAGGATCTGCGCCAGGCCGCGCGAATCGGGCTTGCGGACCACGCCGCCGCTCGCGTCGGACTCGTAGTGGTGGATGTACTTGATGTTGTCCATGACGCCCGGGTACCAGACCACCGTGGCCCGGTCGACGATGGTGCAGACGGTGTCGAGGTGCATGAAGATCCGTTCCGTGGGTATGGGGATCTCATAGAATCGCTTGGCCCGACCGATTTCGAACGTCCGGCGGGCCAGCACTTCGATCGTCTCCGAACGGGTTCGTTCGCTCACGCCCACCAGGACGGATTCTTCGTTGAGCACGATCACGTCGCCGCCCTCGATGGTAAAGGGCCGGTCCTCGGTGGGGGCATCCGACCCGCCGTACGTGATGGGCTGCCCGGCAAACTCGGGATGGTGCTCCAACACGGCCCGGACCAGGATCGATTCGCGCATGCGGGCGGCGAAGTGCATCTTGCAGGAGATGGCGGCCCCGCCGACGACGACGGCCGGGTCGCGCGTGAAGTAGATGTTCGGGATCGGCGGCAAGACAAACGTCTGCAAGGGGGCCCCGGTCAGGACGCGGCGACCGGTGTGCTCCTGGTATTCGGCGTGCGTGATGCCGGCGAAGAGGATCTCCAGCAAGGCGTCGTCGGGAAACAGCTTCTGGTCCAGGAGATCGTTTACCAGGCCCCCGGCCTGTTCCGCGACGCAGACCTGCTCGATCAGCGTGCGTCGCGCCGCCGGGTCTTTCTCCAGCAGGTCGCTCAGCAAATGCTCCAGGTAGATGACCTGTATGTCCCGTTTCTTCATGACGTCGACGAAGGCGTCGTGCTCCTCCTGCATGCGGCGGAGAAACGGGATGTCCTCGAAGAGGAAGTCTCGCATCGAATGGTGCGTCAGGCGGTCAATCTCCTGGCCCGGCCGGTGGACCAGAACCGCCTCCAGCGTGTCATACTCGTTGACGACGTGAAGCTTCACGGGCCTGCAACCTCGCTTTCCGATTCGCGGGACTCCGACGAACCACCCGGCGGACGACACCGGATGATATCGGCTATTCACCGCGCGCCCACACCTTGCGGCGTCCGGGGGACCGGTACCGTTTGAGAAAGAGCAAAGCAAACAGGGAAGCATTCCCGACGTGTCCCGATGTCCCCCGACGCGCGGCCGGGACGGGCCCCGATGGGCATCGGGACAGGGATTGGGAGAACAGATAGCATCTCGCCGGTGCGTATGCGTGTCTTGCAAGGGCCGCAAGCCGCCTGTCTCGGACGCGCCGGAACGGTCAGAACCGGGAAAGGATCGGGCAGACCGCGCAACCGTGCGCAGGACGAACCATTATCTCCCCGACCGATAACGGACTCGATTGACCGGCGTTCGAAGCGGTGTTAAGGTATACTAGTAATCTGCGTGAGGCGCAAGGCCTGCGTGGAGGGGGCCAAAGTGCGACAGTTTGAGGGCGTTAACGTGAATCGCGGGATAGGACTAGTCTTGGCCGGCATGTTGGTGGCGTTTTCCGGATGCGCC
>JAPULF010000612.1 GCA_027295245.1 Planctomycetota bacterium | reverse complement strand
AACCGCACCCGTATCCGGCGCGTGGACCTCGACTCGGACAGCTATCGCGTCGCAAGGGCCTACATGATCCGGCTGGAACGAGGCGATCTGACCGATCCGGACATGCTCGCGAAACTCGCCCGCGCCGCAAATCTAGACGCGCGTCAATTTGCGGACCGCTACGGCGTCGCCGCCACCCGACTCAGCGAAACGGCCGACGACTGATCCCCATGCGACCCCGGTTCCACGTCGCGGGCCGATTCGGCCGGGTCAATCGCGGCCCGCGCCGGTCGCCAAGGCGTCCGAGAGCATCCCCGATGCCTCGAGGAATGCCGCCGTGGCTTCGCCCGCCACGCGATGTCCCGCGACCGTCGGATGGGTCGAGTCCACGAATGACGCCTTCACGGCATCCGCCCCGGCACCGAACGCCGCCCGAAAAGCCGGCAGCAGATCGAGATAGGGAATCGATTCCGACTCGGCAAATCGCGCCAGGCGTTCCTGCGGATCACGCGACACGTCGGATCGTTCCATCTGCGCCCGGGCCGGAAAGCACACCAACACCAACGCCACCTCCGACGACCGGCACTGATCGACAAAGCGCTTCAGTTCGGAAAGCACAATTCGCCAGGCCCGCTCGACGTGTGCGTCGGGCACTTCTTCCAGTATGTCCTCTATCGCGAATCGCTCAATCTGCTCGGCTGCGGCGTGAAGGTCGCGCCCGAACCGCCAACGCATCACCAGTTTCGAAATGGCCCGGCGGATTCCGCTTCGGCACGTTCGACGCGTGATCGTAAGGAATTCCCCATGCCTCGAGATATCCTGTCCGAACGCTGGATCAAACTGGTGTGTGACGTCGTTGAGACAAAACTGAAGCACGATCAAGTCAGGCTCGAGCTTCAATCCGATCTCGTTCAGCCAGTGGCATTCCTGACGCGTATCGTATCCGCAGGTGCCGCCGTTCAGGCCCGCGAGATTCGCGCCCGGATAGCGTTGCTTCAGGAGGTCGATGGCCTGCCGGCCGTAGGCGTCGCGCGCGGTGTGATAGTACCCCAGCGTCACCGAGTCGCCGACGAAAAGAATCCGAGTGGCGTCGGTCGATTCGGCGCGTTCCTCGTGCGGATCCTTCCGCAATCCGTTTTCGTCGAAGTGCATCGTCATGCCGGTCAGCGGCTTGCGGTTGTTCGGACGATTCGTCCAGCCGCGGTCGACGTGCAATTCAAAGACTTCATCAATGGGCAACTGCGGTGGAAAGAACACGCCGACGAGAGTATCCGACAGCGCCATTCCGCCGAGGATGAATACGAAGGCAAGCACGCGAGGTACCGGCGGAGGGACGCGCCGCGCCCGCATCGCCAGCGACCATCCATAACCGGCCAAAAGCAAGACGCCGCCGTAAACGATCATGGAATCGATCAGCAGGTCGACTTGATCCGTTTCGAGCGAAAAGATAGAGCGCGGCAGGTAGTAGAGAATGACCTGCGCTGATATGAGTAGGACGAGGTAAAAGGTGAATGCCCCCGTCAAGACGCGGGTCACGCGGGCCGCCGATGCGGGGGTCATGCTCCGTCGCGGTTTTTCGTTCATACCAATTCGAACGCCGTCGCGTTTCTGCGAGTCCTACACGGGCTTGGACGATGCCGTCCCCTCGATCGACTGCCACAGCAGCTCGGCGATATCGAATTGCCCTACGTCCTCGCGCCCCTCCCCGGCCAGTCCATCCACCAGCATCCGCTGGCAGAAGGGACATGCGGACGCCACCGCGTCGGGTTTGACCGCAAGCAACTGTTCGGTCCGCTTCTTGTTGACCCGTTCCGACCCCGCTTCCTCCTCCTTGAACATCTGGGCCCCGCCCGCCCCGCAGCACATGCCTCGATCGCGCGTCTCCGCCGGCTCCAGCACCGTCAGCCCGGGGATACTTCGCAGCGTGTCTCGAGGCGAATCGTAGATGTCATTATAACGCCCCAGGTAGCACGAATCGTGATACACCACACGGGCATCGATGCGATGGGTCGGCTTCAACCGCCCCGATCGGACCAGTTCCGACAAAAAGTCCGCATGATGTACCACCTCGTACTTCCCGCCGAAATCCGGGTACTCGTTGAGCAGCGTGTTGAAGCAATGCGGGCAGGTCGTGACGATCTTCCGCACCTTGTGGTTGTTCAGTGTTTCAACATTCGCCTTGGCGAGCATCTGGAACAAGAACTCGTTCCCGGCCCGACGCGCCGGGTCGCCCGTGCATTGTTCCTCCTGGCCCAGGATCGCGAAGTTCACGCCCGCCGCCTTGAGCAGGCTCGCCGTGGCACGGGCGATCTTGCGGGCCCGGTCGTCGAACGACGGCGAGCAGCCGACCCAGAACAGTATCTCGGCATCCGGATTCTCGCTCACCAGCGGCACGTCCAGGCCGGTCGTCCAACCCGCCCGATCGGCGGCCGGAAAATTCCACGGATTGGCATTCGTCTCCAGCCCGCGGAAGGCGTTCTGCAATTCGGCCGGGAACTCCGCCTTCTCCATGACCAAATGGCGGCGCATGTCAACGATCTTGTCGACGAACGTGATGAACACCGGGCACTCCGTCTCGCACGCCCCGCAGGTCGTGCAGGCCCACAGCACCTCCGGCTTGATAAATTGCGGAACGAGATCGTCGACGGCTTTTGCCCCGGATTCACCATCGCCCCCTTCGTTGTCCGCCCGTCCCGACGTCAAAGACTCTTCGTGCTCGTAGAGATAGTTTCGCAGGTCCAGGGTCAACTGCTTGGGACTCAACAGCTTTCCGGTATTGGAGGCCGGACAAAAATCCGTACAGCGCCCGCATTCCGTGCAGGTGTAGAGATCGAGAACGCCCTTCCAGCTCAGTTGATCGATCCGGGCCAGCCCGAGCGTCTCCTCGCGCTCGATCTTGCCCTCAACGTCTTCGGCGGACAGCCGTCCCCGCGGGGCGAGATTCTGCGTAAACACATTGGGGATCGCCGTGATTACATGGAAGTGCTTCGACGCCGGAAGCAGATTCAGGAACAGCAGCACGAGACCGACGTGCGTCCAGAATCCCAGGTGCGACAAGACGCCCAGCACCCCGTCCCCAAGCCCCGAGAGGCCCATCGCCAGGATGGATCCCGCCGGCGCATGCCGGATAAACCCCGCCGACTCGGCCCCGGACGCGATGATGGCGCCGTCATGAAGCAGGTCCGCCCACATCATGACCTCGATGATCATCAGGATCAGAAGACCCTCAAACGACAGGGTCATCCGCGGCAGTTTCTTGACCACGCGATAGTAGAAAAAGACCAGCGTTGCCAAAATGACCATCACGGCGACGCCGTCCTTCACGAACGAATACCCGTCCCCGAGCGTGCTCCCTTCCGCGAGGATTCCCCAGAAATCGAAGTCGGTCGAATAGCCGCGTCCGAACAGCATCACCGAGCGAAGTATCAGGACCCCGAATCCGACGAAGATCACGCCATGGGCCGCCCCCGCCCACCAGTAGCGCCGCATCCGCTTCTGGACGAATGCGTATTTCCAGGTTCGACGAAGCCGCTCCCCGATCCGATCGAATCGATTCTCGCCGGGTCCCAACCGCATCAGACGCCAGCGTCGCAACATTTGCCACGCAAAAAAGCCCCACCCGGCCAACAGCAGCAACGTCATGACGTATGGATTCATCCGGTCCTTCGGTTAACCGATCGCAGATCGGCGGCAAAAGCGGTCGCGTATTCGTGTACGACGCGTCATCAGAAACACGCCTGCAATGATAAGGAGGGCATCGAACGTCTGCAAATCCTACGCCGCCGACGCGATCTGCCGCGAGGCGCTTGGCATTTGCCGGCGCATCGCCCTCGGGCAGGCGCCGCACATCGCCAAGCTCCTGCGCGTCGAGGGTGTCATTCTGCACCGCAAGGGCGACTTGGCGGAGGCCGAGACGCTTCTTCGCCAGGCCCTTGCCGAGCAGCGTCGGTTGTTGGGAAACGATCACCCGCTCGTCGCCGAGTGCCTCGGCAGCTTGGCGGAGGTCGTGCTGGACGCCGCCCGATTCACGGAAGCCGAGACCCTTGCCCGCGAATGCCTCGACATCCGCCGGCGCGTGCTGCATATTA
>JAPULF010000611.1 GCA_027295245.1 Planctomycetota bacterium | reverse complement strand
CGATAAGCTAGGTCTTTGGCGGGTCCTTCGCCCGACCTCGCGCCCCGCCGGCGCGGAGCTTTTCGGTCGCCGCCGTGTCGACGTCCATCGCCGCCGTGACCACGACCCCGTAATCGCGCCGTGCTTCGCCGGCCGAGATGTACCCGTCGAGCACATCGGCCAGCACCTTCTCGGGATCGCGCTCGAACGGATCGCCGTAGCCACCACCGCAGGGGCCGATCACCGTGATCCGGTCACCGGCTTTCGCCCTCATGTTCGGAATCTTCGAGGGCAAATCGCGGGATTCGTCGGTGACGATGGAATAATAGCGGAGCCCCGACGTGCGGCCGTCAGCGCCGCCATCGAAGCCCCACGGTGGGTATTTGTGACCGTCGCCCTCGATCGATAAGCTGCCGTCTTCGAGGAACTCGACCTCGCGGACCGTGCCCAACCCGCCACGCCACCGACCCGCCGGGCAAGCGCCTTCGCGAAGCTCGTAGCGATGGACTCTGAGCGGCAGATGCGCCTCGACGTCCTCGATGGGATTGTTTCGCGTATTCGCGTAGAGCGTATCCACCGCATCCATGCCGTCCTTGCCATAGCGTCCACCGTATGCCCCTTCGCAAATCTCCATGTGGACCCAGTGGACGCCGTCGCGCACGCCGCTGAAGGCGATATCCTGGAGCGTTCCCACGCCGGCGCTGATCTGTTGCGGGATCACCTCGGAAAGCGCCTTCATCAGGGTGTCGGCCGCTTGGTTCCCGGCGGCGAAGCGAGCGATTGTCGGCGCCGGGAAGCGGGGGTTCACCAGGGTGCCTTCGGGTGCGACGATGTGGATGGGGCGGGTGAGTCCCGAGTTCTGCGGGATTTGCCCGTGGACCGCCGAATCGAGCAGGATCGACTTGAGCGTGAGCCAAATTGCGACGTCTGTCGTGCCCTCGAACGGCATGTTGATCGGCCGGTCGTCGACCTGCGGCGCGGTACCGGCGAAATCGACGGTAATCTCGCTGCCGTCGACCGTGGCGGTAATCTCGATCCTGAGGTCGCGCCGTGACGGGTCATCGCTGTCGAGGTAACCGTCGATATAGCCGCATGCGCGGTAGACACCGTCGGGCAGACGCTCGATTGCCGCACGCATCATGCGCTCCGACTGGTCGAGGAACGCCTCGCACGCCGCCTGGATAGTGGTAAGGCCGTAGCGGTCGATCAGCAGGACGAAGCGGTCGGCGCCGATGCGGCAGGCGGCGATTTGCGCCTCCATGTCGCCGGTGACCAAATCGGATGCGCGGATGTTGTCCTTGATCACCTGCCACAGCGCACGGTTCAGCGTGCCGCGATCGTAGACCTTGAGGGCCTTGAATTGGATGCCTTCGGCATAGGCGTCGACCGCGTCGACGATGCCGCAGCTGCCGGGGCTGAGCGCCCCGATATCTAGGTGATGCGCCGTGGTGACCGAGAAGCCGACGAGCTCGCCACCGTGAAATACAGGGACGCAAAACGCCACGTCGGGCCCGTGCGAAGCGCCGTGGTACGCGGAGTTATGGATGATCACGTCGCCCGGTGCGAACGCCTCGCCGCGCTCGTCGAACAGCCGGCGGATACCGCGCACGTAACCGGGGATGGGGCCTGACTGCAGCGGCGTGCTCTGCGGTGTTTCCGCAAGCTGACGGCACGCGCTGTCGACGATCGCGGCACCGAAGTCTTCCGATTCCCGGATGATGCTCGAATGCGACATGCGCATGAGCTTGTGGCCCATCTCTTCGGCGATGTTCTCGAACGCCCCTTGAACGACGTTGACCGTGATCGGGTCGACTGGCGCCGGTTTCCCGGCCCGTGCGGGCTTGACGGTATCCGCGGTCGTCATCCTCGGTTTTCTCGCCTCAACAACAAATTGCCGCAGTCCTCGACCGTCGCCGTCCAGGCCGGCGGCACCACGGTCGTCGCGTCGAGCTGAACCACGATGGCGGGCCCGTCGATGCGGTCGCCAACGGCCATACGGTCGCGATGATAATACTCGGTGTCGAGTGTCTCCAGCACACTGTCGATTCGGAAGACGCATTGTCCACGGCGGATGTGCGCCTCGGCGAGCGACCCGCCGGGCGCCAGCATGGGCCGCCCTATCTTGGGCATTTCGCCGATGCCGGTGATGCGGATGTTGACGATCTCGACAGGGTTGCCGCGAAAGGTGTGGCCGTACTCGTCCTCGTGCCGAAGATGGAACTGCTCCCAGAGTGCCGCCAGCGACGGCCGGTCGAGCACCGCGTCGGGAAAGCCGACACGCAGTTCGTAACCCTGGCCGCGGTAGCGCAGATCGCCCGAGCGGACGAGCCGCACGCGGTCGCGGGCAATGCTGTCGGCCGCGTACTGATCGAGGAGCTGCTTTTCGAGCGCTGCGAAGTCGGCGTTGAGCTTATCGACGTCGATGGTGTCCGCGACCTGGAACTCAGTCTTGATCAGGTCGTACTTGAGATCGGTGGTCAGCAGACCCGCCGCCGAGGTAATCCCCGGATACGGCGGGACGATGACCTCGGGAATGTCGAGCATGGCCGCGATTTCAGCGGCGTGGAGCGGTCCCGCACCCCCCAGGGCGACGAGGGAGAAGCCGCGTGGATCAACGCCCTTCTGCACCGTACGTGCGCGTATGGCGTTGGCCATGTTGCTGTTGACGATCGTAAGCACGCCCTCCGCTGCCTCGACTTCGGCGAGCCCGATCTGGTACCCGAGTCGGCCGATCGCGCTGTGCGCCGCGGCTTCGTCGAGGCGCATCTCGCCGCCAAGGAAGTGGTCCTTGTCGAGACGCCCGAGCACGAGGTTGGCGTCGGTGACGGTCGGGCGCATTCCGCCCTTGCCGTAGGCCGCGGGCCCCGGTTCGGAGCCCGCGCTCATGGGGCCGACGCGGAGAGCGCCACCGGCATCCACATGGGCGATGCTGCCGCCGCCTGCGCCGATCGTGTTGATATCGATCATCGGGACCAACACGGGGTAG
>JAPULF010000610.1 GCA_027295245.1 Planctomycetota bacterium | reverse complement strand
CGGCAAGGTGTTCGTGAAGATGTCAACGACGAAGGGCGACATCATTCTGGAACTGGATTCCGAAAAGGCCCCCATCACCGTCCGTAACTTTCTGGAGTACGTCGACGAGAAGTTCTACGACGGAACCATTTTCCACAGCGTCGTAAGGGCAAACTGGATTCAGGGCGGGGGACTCAACAAGGAGATGAAGCGGCAGGAAACGCGTTCGGGAATCAAGAACGAGTGGCGGAACGGACTGAAGAACCAGCGGGGCTCGATCTGCATGGCCCGATTTCCGAACCAGCCGGACTCCGCGACCACGCAGTTTCTGATCAACACGACGAATAACAGTTCCCTGGATCGGCCGACCGACGGCGCGGGCTGGGCCGTCTTCGGCAAGGTGGTCGAGGGCATCAGGGTGGTGGATTCAATCAAGTCGGTTCCGACGCGGCAGATGAGAGATGCCGGCGGTAACATGCGCAACTACGTCCCGACTGTACCCGTGGTCATCAACTCCTTGAGTCGATTGAGCGAGCAAGAGGCCGAAGGCCTGCAGGATGCGGCCCGCAAGCGGAAACTGGCAGCGGCGGAACGGGCGAAGGCAACACGAGAGAGGTGGCAGGCGGTGGGCAAATTGAACGCAGTCATTACCACGGACAAGGGAGACATTCGACTAGAGCTCTATCCACGAGAAGCGCCCCTCACGGTGACGAATTTCGTCAACCTTGCGAAGCGCGGGTATTACGACGGACTCAAATTCCATCGGGTCATGCAAAACTTCATGATTCAGGGCGGCGACCCGCAGGGAACGGGCAAGGGCGGCCCGGGATACAAATTCAAGGATGAAACTTCGCCGAAAAGGCTGCACGACGGCCCGGGTGTTCTTTCCATGGCGAATTCCGGTCCGAGCACTAATGGAAGCCAGTTCTTTATCACGCACAGGGCCACGCCGCATCTGAATGGCAAGCACACCGTGTTTGGACGCGTAACTTCCGGGCAGGACGTCGTGAATGCGATCACGGCGAACGACGTGATGAAGACGATCCGAATCGAGGGTGATCCCAAATCGCTGTTGGACATGCACACTACACAACTGAACCAATGGAACACGATCCTCGACCAAAAGTATCCGCGCAAGAGGGGTGTTCCCGCCGCGGCGGGGGACACTTCACCGCCGACCGGCGGCACTTCACCGCCGACCGGCGGCACCGTGGCCCTGGAGGCGGCGGACCATCTCAAGTCGATGGGGCTGGATGCGTCCAAGTTCACCACCACTCCGAGCGGGCTGGCGTACTACGACATGAAAGCGGGTACCGGTGAGACTCCGACAAAGAACAACAAAGCCACGGTTCATTGCACGGGTTGGTTGGCGAACGGAAAGAAGTTCTATTCGACTTACGACAAGGGCGAGCCGATTTCAAGCGGTCTCGACGGCAGCGGCTACGTTGCGGGATTCTGCGAGGGCGTCTTGGGCATGAAGGTCGGCGGGAAGCGCATGCTCGTGATGCCCGGCGAGCTCGGGTATCCTTCGGGGAATCGGGGCGCGGGTATACCGCCGAATTCTACGATTGTCTTCGAAGTCGAGTTGGTAGGCATTTGATAAGCGGCCCCGGACGGTTCGGTTTTTCTGCGCCATCGGGTCGCTCGCAGCGGCAGTCAATCCTGACGGCGCGGGTGCGGGTCCCAAAGACCGGATTGAGGGTCGACACTGGTCAGAGGCGTGCGATGAATAGTGAGGAATCGATAGATATGCGTTCGTGCCGATTGAAGCCGACTCATTCGAGTCGCGACGGCTTCGGGATGATCCTGTCGTTGCTTGTATTCGGGTGCCTTTTGTTGTCGATGCATGGCTGCGGCGATGGTAACCCGATCCGGCAGACCGCGACTGACGCCGGCGGCGGGGCGCCGAGCGTACCGGATTCGCGTCCGACCGATCCGCGTCCGACGGATTCGCGTCCGACCGATCCGCGCGACGAAGCCGAGTCCGTGACGGGCTCGGACCGATACGTTCGTATGTCGACCACGCAGGGCGAGATCATCCTTCGGCTCTTCAACGTCAGAGCGCCTGCTTCCGTTCGGAATTTTCTCGGATACGTGGACAGCAAGTTCTATGACGGGACCGTTTTCCATCGCGTTATCAAAGGCTATATGATTCAAGCGGGCGGTTTCGATAAAGACATGACAATCAAGCCAACCGGCGAGGCCATCAGAAACGAATGGACGAACGGTCTCAGGAACAAACGCGGCCGGGTTGCGATGGCCCGGCTGGACGGTCAGCCCAATTCGGCAACGTCGCAGTTCTTCATCAACGTGGTGAATAATCGCTCGCTCAACGAGCGACAATCGGATGGCGCCGCGTATGCCGTGTTCGGCGAGGTCATTCTTGGAATGTCGGTGGTGGACGCCATCAAGTCCGTGAGAACGGCGCCTCGGAACGACGCCGCGGGCAACGTTCACGAGAATTTTCCGGTCGAGCCGATTATCATCAATTCCGTCAGACGGATGAGCGGGGAAGAGGGTGATGCTCAACTGCTCGCGGTTCGTCGCAAGACTCTGGATGCGGCGGCATCGGTCTTGAAGTCTGAAGGTGTCGATATCGAGACGGCCGTGGTGACGGATTCCGGATTGTGGTACATCGACATTACCGCCGGCACGGGAGAGTCGCCCAGTCGCGGAACTCGAATCGAAGTGCAATACAACGCCTGGTTGACGGACGGGACACGGTTCGATTCGTCGGGTCTGAGGCGAAGCCCGACGCGCTTCCGGCTTACTTCGCCGACCATCGAAGGCTGGATTGAGGGTTCGATCGGCATGAGGGTCGGCGGCAAGCGATGGCTGATTATTTCGCCTGAATTGGGATACGGCGGCGTCATTGCCGGCCCGGTTCCGGCGAATTCGATTTTGATCTTCGAGGTCGAGTTGGTCGAGATCTTGTGAACACTCGCCTTTTGGGCGAGGCGTCGGGGCGGGCAGGTATCGGCC
>JAPULF010000061.1 GCA_027295245.1 Planctomycetota bacterium | reverse complement strand
TGCTGCGTGGCGAGGGCACAGGCCAATGCGTCGGGTCCGCCTGGCTCACCTATGATCTGCGAAAGAACCGCACCGCCGAAGGCGTTATCGAACGACAGCCGGAAAGATTCCCGACCGATTACAACTAATTGCTGAGAGAATACTACCGCTCAATGTCCAGAACGGGGCGCAACCGGTCGAATCGCTAAGAGCGTTTTCATCATTCGTAGAGATTTGTGGTCGACTGCGGCGTCGCCGCTTGCGGGCGTCGGGCCTCCCATGATTGTCAGGAAACTGCGCAGACGCCGGACGCCAAGTCTAGAGTCGCCAACGGCCATATTCGACTTGGCGCGGGACACGGGCGCACGGCGGCGAACAGGGTTTTCACGGTCTATCGTTTAATCGTCTTTGGATGAAGGACGAAATCGGCGTGGGACCGGCGATTTACATTCCGTATGTGGCCGGCTCGAAATCTGCGTCCGTCAGAGCGGCATCAAACTTGATGTTTCGGTACTCGTACTTGCCGAGAAGATCCTCGGGTCTCATCTCGTCGTCGGCATAGCAATAAACCGCAACCGGAACGCGATATTCCTTGTCCAGGTAGATCTCGGCGATTCGGTCGGGATACCGCCCTCCCTCTTTTTCGTACGGGAGATGTCGGCGAATCACCCAGGTGGGCCGACCGTCGAAAGTCGACTCGCCCATGAATTCGAGCTTGAGTTCGCCGCGGGAGTTGGCGAGCTTGCAATACTCGATCAACAGGTCGAAGCTCCGCGTGAATCCGAATTCGTCGATGCATCGACGAGAGTATTCCTTGGCATTTTTCCCGCGAATCGGTTGTTTCAGGCTCTTGAGCAGCAAGTCATAGGGCGCGATCGGCCGGACCACCGCCAACTCGCGCTCTTCGGGCTTGTCGGCATCCTTGTCGATCCACCGATTCTTGACGTAAATGACTCGCTGGGCCATTTTCGGGTTTCGAAGCCAGTTGAGAACGACGCTGTAAGGCTCCATCCGGTGCAAGACTTCGATTTCCTGCTCCGGGCCCATCCCGGCTGGCAGGACTTCCTGCTTTACGAAGTTGCACGTGTAGGCCGTGGCCGAACGTCCGTGCAGATCGCGCGCCTCCAACAGGGCTGCCAACGGATCGGTTCGAACCAGCGTCTCGAACCGCTCGGCTACGATCGGCGCGTCCCCGAGCACGACTGTGCCGCGTTGGATTACAGGGTTGTGATGGCGACCCGACTCGAACTGTGCGTAAAAAAGCCCGGCCAGACCGAGCCCTACTACGATCTGCAGGCGGCGAAACGTGCTTTGATCTCGGAATCTCGGCATTCTTGGGCGACTCTTCTCTTTTCCGTTCACAGGCGCTGCCATGCACGCTCGTGCATTTCGTACATCGGTCCTTCGTTACCGGCCGCTTAAAGGTTCCCACGACCGCGTGTCAGAATGTTACCTATTCTAACGATTCGGCACGAAACCCCTATGCAACTTCTGTGTACACCACCGCGCCATGGGGGTCGCGTGGACCTGCACGCAACAGCCCCTCGGAATGCACAGACTACACCCCAAATCTAGCAATCATTATAGGTACGGTCAAACGCGGTCGCGGTTCACCCGTCTGCATTATTGGACCATGACACTGTACTGCTGCAGCGACAAGAAGTTAGGACTCTAAGAGCCGCGTAATTAATAGGCCCCGCCCCCTTCGTGGCACGGCCCGCTAGGCCTTGCCGTAGAGCCCTTCCCTGGCAATATACTCGGCGACTGGGCTGGGCGTCAGATATCGGACCGACCGACCTTTCCTCACCCGTTGCCGAATGCCGGTCGCGCTGATGTCGATCTCCGGAGTCCGGAATCGATCCGAGATCAGCTTTTCGACCGCCGGTGCACCCACCTTGGCCTCGAGCGATGTCACATCGGGCACGACAAACCCAGGACGGGCGGCGGTGACGATTCGAATCCTATCCAATAACTCGCCAATTCGATGCCAGGTCGCAAGTTCCGGCAGCGAGTCGGCACCGATGATCCAGAACAGATCGCATTGATCGCCGAGCTGACGACCCAGCTCGTCAACCGTGTCGATGCTGTAGCTCGGGCCGGCCCGATGCAGCTCAACCTCGCTCACCTCGAACAGCGGGTCGCCGGCCACCGCAAGCCGGGCCATCTCCAGCCGATGACGGGCATCGATGACCGCCGCGGTCGGCTTGTGAGGCGGTCGGGCCGATGGAATCAAGATAATCCGAGAAAAATCGAGTTGTTCCGCGACGCTGCGCGCCGAGATCAGGTGTCCGAAATGAATCGGATCGAAACTGCCGCCGTACAATCCGATGCGTTCGCCCATTCGCTCGTCACAACCCCACCCCGTCGTCCCTCGACTCGGCCGACGGCAATGCGACCGATCGGATTCCGCCCGATTCCGGGTCGGGCTCGGCCCGAGTTGCGGCCGCCGGCTTCCAGGTGATCTCGAGGCTGTATTGGCTGATTTCCAGCGACACCGTTGCTGATTTCGACGGCCCCGCCTTCGCTTCGCATTGTCCGTAGACCGCGATGTAGTATCCGCGACCGGCTTCGAACCGGGCGTCGAGCGACAGCTCGTGCGTCTCGTTCAAGGTTCGCGGCCCGCCGGACAGTTTGCTGGTCGCAAGGCCCTCGGAATGCACGATCACCCCGTTCGTGTCTCGGATGCTAAATGCAAGCGATGTCGTCGTGGTGGTACCGTCCGGTACCCCGTCTTCCGCGGCCACGACCGTATTCGATTCAGCGTGTTTGAGACGCAACTTCACGACGGCGTTAAGCGGTCCGGATGTGGTGTTGTCGAAATCGTAGCCCAGGACGAATTTTCCCCAGGCCGAGCCGCCGTCTCGGGCCTCGGCGCGACAAACCGCGCCATCTGAGCCTACGGATTCCGATTCGCCCCGGCCCTTGTTCTCCTGATTGGACTGGAACGATCTCAAGTTGAATGGTGTCTTCTCAGGCAGCGAGAGCGTGCCTCGAGCGACCACGGAGGCATCTACATCCGGCCTCTCGGCCGCGGTAGTGCGAATGTCGAACCCAGCCTCGTTCTCGGCGCACCCGATCGACAAGCCGGCCCCGGCTGATACGGCGATGCACAAGGCGATTCGTGTGAACGAAAGACGTGGCGATGCGTTCATGGCACCGTATAGGGTACGGCGCTGTGTCGGGCGTGTAAAGTATCGACTTCGCCGGCGGTTCCCGGATCGCCCGGCCGCACGCACCGATCTGCACGCCCAGCCGACCGATCGCAAACGGCTAAGGGCGCTCGACGTTCGGCCTTCGTCGACGGAAATCGGCATCGATTTTGCCGGCCCCGGCCGGCCCGACAATACCCGTCGGATCGAAGGTCTCCCGCCACCAGATTCGAAAGTCCCGAGCGGCATTGCCACGCGTTTCACTGACCCGTCTGGTTTCTACCCGGGGGGGGCGGTGGCCGAGCTTCACCTCGGATTTCAACCACTCGCCTCCGCGCAGCACGTGAAGCGAGCGGACTTGTTCGGTTTTCTCTGCCTGGCCCTTTTTTTTATCTCCGGGCCCTTCACTTTCGCCATCATCGGACGCTAGCGATTCCCCACGTACCCACGCATCAAACGCCTCTTTGGCGTCCTCCGCCGGAATCAGCTTCCGATCAATAGCCAGAACCAGGTCGCCCGTCCGAAGGTCCAGGAATTCCACGTCGCGTTGGATCAGAATGCCCGCCCCCTTCGACGAAACGCGCGGGTCGTCCGCCTGGGTTGCAACGTCGAATTCGATCCGCGCCAACTGTTCGGTCGTCAGCTTCTGCAGTTCATTGCGCAGCTCGAATCCGAGCCCGCCTCGCAAGATCCCCAGTCTGCACGGCGTGCCCGGGCGCTGATCCGCGATCCATTGGACGAACCCCTTTGCCGGAAAGCTGTCCGTAATCCAGTCACCGTTCAGCGACACGATCAGGTCGCCGGACCGAAGCCCGCCACGCTCCGCAGCGGTGCATGTGATGACGCTGCGGACCAACTCGCTCTTGGCATTGCCGGGAATTCTCGGATCCGGAGTACTCGATATGTCCCGCTGAATGCCGAGAAACGCGGGCGCCGGGCCGACGGCCTCGGTCACGTAAACCTCTTCCGCAATCCGCCTCATGCGGCGCCGGGCCTCGTAACTCTTCGTGTTTGCGAATTCGACGCGCATCGCGTCATAGAGGGCGGGGCCGCGCTCGATCAACGACTCCGTCGCCGTCTCGCGAACGCGCCAAACCGGATCGTCCAGATCATCGAGAAGTGATTGGACCGGTCTATGGGCGGCGGAATCCGCAGTCTGTGAATCGTCCGCCCGGTCGAAACTGGCGGGCGCGATCAGAATGAATACGACCGTCCACCACATGATTGTCTCTCCTGCATTGTCATGCGCACCGCACCGGGATTTCAACTGCGTGATGATCCCGCCTTCGCCGGACGGCCCAAAACTCGCCTACGACACCGATTCGAGCATGATCCGCTCGGCATTGTCTCCAAGCCAACGGACCTTTCGCAAGACCACCTCCAAAAACCCGAATCCGTCAAAGCCGGCGAACGTTCCGGTCCGCAATATTGGAAAGACCGCCTGGGCGATCAGGGCCTCTTGCATCAAGGGTGGGATGGCCTTCAGTTCCGCCTCCGAAATCACGATCATCTCATCGTAGCCCCGCAGGAATCGCTTGGCCCGCGATTCGTCCGTCTTGTCCGGCCACGTCGCCAGATCCCGACCGCCGGTCGTCAGCGAAAACTGGAGCGCCCCGTTGGCAATATCGACGACCCGGGGCTGAACGCGCGCGGCGTCGAAATCGATCACCGCCACGACGTGACCCTGGTTGAAAAGCATATTACCCGGATGCCAGTCCGAATGGACGATCTGCGACTCCCACTTCCGCATGCCGATTTCGTCGACGAGCTTCGCGGCGCCCTTGTATGCATTTCTCAGTTCCGTGAGGCCCGCGATCAGGGCCTTCTCGCGGCCTTGCGCCTTGACCGAATCGTGCAACTTCTCCCCGAGCTGCACGAACGACTTCCGCACCCTGGGTGAGTTGTGGTAGTGCCCGCTCGGCGGATTCCATTCGGCTTCGTAATGTTCGACCAGCCGGTGATACAGCCCCAGCATCTTGCCCGCCTCGTAGGTCGCCACGAGACCGTTGTCGTAGGGTTCGCTCTCGATGAACTCGAACATCTCGTAAATGGCGTCGCCGATCTTGAGCATCGAGTTGTTGTGTTCGCGCGTGCCGATCAGATAGGGCAACGGGAAGCTCTTTTCCGCGAGAAAGCTCTGAAGCGCGTGGGCGAACGCCACGCGATACGGGTCGTTCTTGCCGCGCGGTCGACGCTTGAGCAGGTACTTGCCGCGATCGGTGACGATCACGACCTTCGCGGCGCCGTGGTGACCGCGCGGAAACTCTTGCACGCCGTGTACGATGCCCAGGTCGTAGTTGCTGAGCACGCGCGCCAACTCTTCGGACGTGAGTTTCTCTCGCTGCGAGGCCATCTCTCTATACTAGCCTATGTCGTCCGTGCCCCGCCGTCATGGCGGGTTTATGCAATTGCCGCATTGACCGCCGATGATTTGCGGACGATAGTGGTTGCCGGTGCGACGCACCGAAACGGTTCAACCTCCGCATGAACGAGGACAGCATTCCATGACTGACACCGTCATCGGCCTGATTGGCGGGTCCGGCCTCGGCCAGGCCCTGCTCGGCGAAATACAAGGCGAATCGCACGCCGTCGAAACACCCTTCGGTCCGCCCAGCGGGCCGATCATTCGAGGCCGGTGTCAGGGTGTCGACGTGGCGTTTCTGTCCAGGCACGGCGAGGGCCATTTGATTCCGCCCGCGGCCGTTCCATATCGGGCCAATATCTACGCCTTGAAGTCACTCGGCGTGACCCGCATCATCGCGGGCGGCGCTACCGGCAGCCTCCGTGAAGAAATGCGCCCTCGCGACCTGGTCGTGGTTGATCAGGTCATAGACAAGACGTCGCGGCGCATCGGGACGTTCTTCGACCAGCGCGGAATCGCCGCCCACGTCGAATTCTCCGAACCGTTCTGCCCAACCCTGCGTGCGGCCCTGCTCGCCGCCTCCGGCGACGTGGACACCACCGTCCACGATGGCGGGACCTATGTCTGCATGGAAGGACCCGCGTTTTCAACCATCGCCGAAAGCCGCATGCACCGTGCGTGGGGCGGCGACCTGATAGGCATGACCTGCATGCCCGAAGCCAAGCTCGCCCGCGAGGCCGAACTTTGCTACGCCCTGCTCGCCCTGCC
>JAPULF010000609.1 GCA_027295245.1 Planctomycetota bacterium | reverse complement strand
GACGGTGTTTCGAAATCGACGAACGCGGCAGGCGGATATTCGTTCGACGTGCGAGATCCTGGGACCTACACGATCCGGTTTTTCTCCGGTCGAACCCAGATTCTCACCATCGCAGTCGGCGATCCCAATATAAAAGTCGATCTCATGGACGGGACTCAAGTCATCGTAAATCTCGGGCTCGGCCCCCTACAATAAGTCCATAAAACCTTTTATCATAATCAGTTATGATGATGGTTGACGTTCAGTAGATTATTACCTAAAATTAAAACAAGCGCTGGTTAGGGAGCCGCCATGGCCTCTGTTGTCACTGAACGCAAGAACCAAATCCATCGTGTTGCCGCCCGCCTGTTCAGGCAAACCGGATTTCATGCCACCTCCGTGCGGGACATAGCCGAGGCCGTCGGCATTCAAGGCGGCAGCCTTTACAACCACGTGCAAAGCAAGGACGACCTCCTCTGGGAGATCGTCAACGGTTCGGCGGATCGCTTTTTTGCCGCCCTTCGCCCGATCGCCGACTCGGACCGAGAAATCGTTCGCAAGATTCGCGATGCCGTTGTCGCCCATGTCGGCGTGATTACGAACGACCTCGAGTCCGCCGCGGTTTACACAACCGAATGGCGCCATCTGGTCCCCAAACGACGCGAATCGTTCGCCCGCCGCCGCGACGAATACGAGAAGCTCTTTCAATCGCTCGTGCAGCAGGGCATTCGGGAAGGATTCCTTTCCGCCGTGGACGAGGCCTGCGCCACACTGTTCGTTTTGTCTGCATTGAACTACGTATATCTGTGGTACCGGCCCGACGGCCGCATGTCCTCCGATGAAGTCGCCGTGATGATGGCGAATTTCATCTTCGACGGACTGCGGCGGCGAACCGCGTGAATCTCGGAAAGGCATTAACCGATGGTACAGTTCACACCGCAACCGCACGACAAGCCCGATGATCCGGGATATGAAGAGCGGCTGGTGGCATTCGAGGCCCGCGTCGCCCGCGGCGATAAAGTCGAGCCGGGAGATTGGATGCCGCTCGACTATCGCAAGCAACTCATCCGGTTGATCCAGGTGCATGCCAACAGCGAGATTTGCGGCGCACTTCCGGAAGGCGCCTGGATTCCACACGCCCCGAGCCTTCAGCGCAAGCTGGCCTTGGTCGCGAAGGTCCAGGACGAGGTCGGCCACGCCCAGCTTCTGTACCGGGCGGCCGAAACGCTTGGAAAACCCCGCGAAGAACTAATCCAGGAACTGATCGACGGCAAGGCGAAATTCTCCAACGTGTTTCATTATCCCGCGGAAACCTGGGCCGACGTGTGCGTCATCGCGTGGCTCATCGACGCCGCGGCCATCGTGAACCAGACCATGATGGCCGAAGGGTCCTACGGCCCCTATTCACGGGCACTCAAGCGCATCTGCTACGAAGAAGCTTTCCATCTCACACACGGCTATGACATGTGCATCACACTCGCGACCGGAACCAAGATGCAGCGCGACATGCTCCAGGACGCTGTCAGCCGCTGGTGGAAGCCGATCATGATGTTCCACGGTCCGTCGGACAAGGAGTCCAAGCACACGGTCCAACTCATGCGCTGGCGCATCAAGCTGAAGACCAACGATGAACAGCGTCAGATATTCCTCAAGAAGTACGTTCCCAAGATGTTCAATCTGGGTTTGAAGGTGCCCGAGGAATGGGACTTGCGTCTCGACGAAGAAACCGGCAAGTGGTTATACAACGAGCCTGATTGGGCGGAATTCATCAGCGTGGTCCGCGGCAATGGACCGGTCAGCGAACAGCGCCTGCGGACGCGCCGGTTGGCGCACGAGCACGGCCTCTGGGTGCGGGAGGCCCTCGAGGCCGCCGCCGGCGGCCGGCCTGTTCCGATGCCGACCGCCCAACGAAACCGCGTCGCGGTCGAGAACTGATGTCGGACACGCAATGGACAGTCTACGAGGTATTTCATCAGCAGGCCCGTGGTGAACCGCACGTCCATGTCGGCTCGGTCCATGCCCCGGACGCGGAGAGCGGCCTGATCCTCGCCAAGGAGCAATTCGGCCGGCGTCAGGCCTGCGTCAACATGTGGGTCGTTCGCGCCGATGCGATCACTGCATCGGCCTACGCAGACGCCGATATATTTCAACACGGCACCGACAAGAGTTACCGCGAGGCATTCGGCTACGAAACCACCCGGCGGGCCCGCGAAATCGGCGATTCCCAGGAGATATAATGGCCGTCGCGCTTTCCGAGACCGAACTGACCGGCGATCGACGCAGTGCAATAATCGATTTGCTTTACCGACTCGCGGACGACAGCCTGATCATCGGCCATCGCGAATCGGAGTGGACCGGCCTCGGGCCGATTCTCGAGGAGGACATCGCTTTCTCTTCCATGGCCCAGGACAAGATGGGCCACGCCCTGGCATTCTACACGCTTCTGCACGAACTCGCGGAACCGAATCCAAACCAATTGGCATTCTTGCGGTCCGCGTCTGAATTTCGATGTTGCGCATTTGTCGCCCTCGAATCATTCGCGGACGGGCAGCAATCGCCGCCGGAATCTCTGTTCAACAACCCCGTTCGGGATCGCTTGGTTTCGCAGGGCGACTGGGCGCTGAGCTGCACGCGGCAGTTCTTATTCTCCGAGGCGGATGCCGTACGGATGGCCGCATTGGAGACAAGTTCGTACGAGCCGCTCGCGCAACTGGCGCGGAAGTTCAGGGGAGAACTCAAGTATCACACCATGCACGGGCGAATGTTGATCGAGAGGCTGGGCGCCGCAACCGAGGAGAGCCGGCGTCGGATGAGCGCGTCCGTCGACACCCTGTTTCCTTACGCTCTCGGGATGTTCGAAACTACAAAGTGGGACAAACTACTCGAGGCCGAAGGCCTCGCGCCCGCGGAATGCACGCTCTGCGAACGGTGGCTGGAGGAGGTCGGTCCACGGCTTCGGGCGGCTGGCTTGGAAATACCGAAAAACGCCGAGCCCGTGTGCGGCGGTCGGATCGGCCGCCATCCGGCGCAACTGGCGAGATTGGTAGACGACATTCAACAGGTCCGCCGGCTCGACCCGGCGGCGAGTTGGTGAGGCGGAGTCGAGTATCGTGAGACGCTGTGTGAAGGATTATGCCATATCGAACGACGCGGCCGAAAGGGTCTGGTCGGCCTTGGAGGCCGTGAAAGACCCGGAGATTCCG
>JAPULF010000608.1 GCA_027295245.1 Planctomycetota bacterium | reverse complement strand
AGAGTTCGGGACGGCAATGGCTCGTCGTCTCACGATCGGTACAACGCATACGTATCGCCGAATGGCATCCTCCTTCACGAGGGCGTCGGCAGTCCGCTTCATCGGTGGTGGAGCAAGGGGACTTGACCGGCTGTGCCCCGTCATTCGTGTTCTCCCCACGTGGCTTTCCAGCCAACGGTCCGCCTGAGTCGCCGCGTTGATGCGGCTGCGAGCGATCGCGGCCGAACAGGAGTTGGGCGGAAGTCGCCGCGCGTGCCGGCGACGAGAGAAAAGGAAGACTCATGGCAGAATCGACGATCCTCCATGATCTCAAGACTCCCAATCCTGACCCTGGAGCCGTCGGCCGTTCATCCCCAAGACCCGCAAGATTGCGTGTAATGACACACTAGGCAATTGCCCTATGCAGAATCGGACGATCCTCGACGATTTATATCTTTATGAACATGTCATGCTTCAGAGGGCGCAACTGCCTATAGGATGACGGGAAAACCCACAGTATTCTTGATTGATCATGATGCGGAGTTCCGCGACTCCGTTCGCCGTTTGATTGCGGCGTCCGGAATCGTGACGGAAGAATTTGGTAGGGCCGACGATTTCCTGCGCGATTATGATCCCGACCGCCCCGGTTGCGTCCTAACGGAACTTCACATATCCGGTTTCGATGGGCTCGAATTACAGCAACGAATCGTCGCTATCAACCCCGACGCGGCCATCATTTTCGTCACGGGGGACGCGACAGTTCAGGCCGCTGTCACCGGGATGCAGCGAGGCGCCGTGGACTTCATCGAAAAGCCCGTTCGGGAGGCGGAATTCCTGGAGAGCATTCGTCGTGCTATTGCCCACGATGCGACGAATCGCGAGTCAAAGGCTCGCCGAGAGAAAGCCCATGAGCGGATCGCCGCGTTGACGGTCCGTGAGAGGGAAGTGATGGACATGCTTGTCGAGGGCCGATCGGTCAGAGAAATCGGGGATGCCTTGAAGATCAGTCCCAAGACCGTACAAATCCACCGGGCCCACATTCTGGACAAGGCTCAATGCCCGTCGCTCGTTGCGCTGGCCCGTCTACGGTTGACGGCGAGCGGTGAATTGAGCGAGCGACTCGAATGGAACGGTCAACAACCGTAGATTCCGACCGGCAAGCCGGGTCGATTCCGAACATTCGTATTGCACGATTCGAACCTTGAAACGGATCGGATGAAGTCAATAAAAAGGCCCGCCGGCAGATTGAATCACCGGCGGGCATGTTTCGTGATGGCTGCTGCATATGCGGCCACGTTCGCTGCTCTATGGCAGCCACCTGCTACATATACCAATTTCCACAGATCGCCTCCTTTCAAAGGGCACACATCCCGATCAACCTCGACTTCGGTTGCCGGGCCTGACCCAGTTCGCCGGCCGTCGCCAACGAACCCACGCAATCGCGGTCGAGCCGCGCCGCGGCAGGAAGTCCGGCGCCGGATCACCTCGCCCATATTTGAGGATCGCCTTAACGCCGAAACCGGTCCTGCATCTGGAGTGTACTATGCGGGATAGGTGAAATCAAGCTTTTTTCGCGCGGGCGGCCTCGGTGAGTTCCGAATCGACGCCGGCCAGTCGCTGTCGGCCGCCACGGTCGAGCAGGCTTATGACTACGCCGGTCAAGGCGGAGAGCAGGAAGGCCGGGGGCAATTCCGTCAAATCCGCAAAGGCCTTTCCGACGACGGGTATCGCAGGGGCGACGAACTTGAAGAACGGCACGCCGGCGAAGCCGACCAGCATTGCGAACAGTGCCGCCCGGGCGGTGAACTTCGCCCAGAAGAGGCTGAGTATGATCGTGGGGCAGAACGTTGCGGCGATTCCGGACCAACCGAAAATAACAAACCAAAAAATCGTTCGCTCCTTAGCGATTACGGCAACGGTGAGGGCGACGCCCAAGGCAACACTCGCGATTACGACGGTGGCGGCCCGGCTCATGCCAATCAGGGCATTGTCCGGCATGTCAGGGCGACGGACCTTTTGATAGTAGTCGCGGACCACGGCGCTGGAGGCGACGACGAGGAGGGAGTCGACGGTGGACATGATTGCAGCAAGCACGATTGCGATGAAGATTCCGACCATCGCGGTGTGGAGCAGGTTTACGACGAGCAGCGACAATACGTCTTCTCCGTCGTTGCCGAGATCCTGACCCGACAGGAGAAAGCGGCCAACCATTCCGGTCAAGACGGCCCCGGAATCCGCGAGCACGGTCCAGGTGATCGCCACCGCGGCCCCCCGGCCGATTTCATCGGGCGAGCGGAGGGCCAGGAATCGAACGAATACCTGGGGCGACCCCAGGAAGCCGAGGCCGATGAAGAAGAAACCCATCGTCGTGAAGAGGGTGCCCGGCCAGCTTGCGCCCGGCCCCCAAATCGAAAGCAGCTGGGGGTCGATCGCCTTCAGTCCCTCGAGGACGGGGGCCACGCCGCCCGCGGCGGCGAATCCGATGATTGGCAGGCTGACGAGCCCGAGAAACATGAGGGTGCCCTGGAAGACGTCCGACCAGACCACGGCGACGAATCCGCCGCTGACGATGTAGACCAACACGACCAGGAATCCGACGATCGCGCCCGCGAAGTAGTTCCAACCGAGAAACGATTCGAATGCCTTTCCGGTGGCGTCTATCTGGGCGCTTACATAGATTGTCACGAACACGACGAGTGTGCCGGCGGATACAAGGCGGATGGCGTGGCCGTGGTCCCGGAAGCGCGATTCCAGGTAGTCGGGAACGGTGATGGAGTCGTAGCGGTCGGTCAGATTTTTGAAGCGCCGGCTCATGACGAGCCAGGCGCCGCCGACTCCGAATACTTCGCCGAGCACAATCCAGAACGCCTGCACTCCGATGACGGCGCCCATGCCGGTGAGGCCGAGAAGGAGCCAGGCGGACTCGCCGGTGGCGCGGGCGGAGAATGCGACGGACCAGAAACCGAGTCGCTTTCCGCCGGCGAAGTAGTCACGGACGTCGCGCATGCGACGGGAGGCCAGGGCGCCGATGACCAGGAGTGCGGCGAAGTAGGCGACGATTCCGGCGATCTTCCATGCCATGCGAGGGGCTCCGGGCCGATGTGCTCGGGGGGAGTGTAACCGACCGCGAGGCGGAAACGGCGGGTATAATTCGCGGCGGCGCCGGCACACATCATGCGATGCGCCCGAGTCATCGAGGGCGATCGCGAGGCTCCGCGGAATGACGATGATCGGTGACAGACTGAGACGGCTCGCGGCACTGTCTACACTCGGTGTCTATCTGCTGGCCATTCTCGAGGTCGCGGTGATGTCGACGCCGTTTGCGGCTTATTACTACGCGGCGTATTCTCCGGTGTTGGGGCTGTTGCAGCGATCGGCCTATTCGGGCTGGCTTTCGGCGTTCTTCGTTACACACTTGTCTGAACCGGACTCGGCGTTTCTTGCCGGCTTCGTCGTGTTCGGGCGGGTGCTGGCGTACGGGGGTTTGTCGCTGTTCGTTGTTCATGCGATCTACCTCTATTGGATGAAGTTCGGGCGGCGGGCGGTTGCTTCGAAGATGCTGTATGCCTTTGTGCGTCATCCGCAATACGCGTGCCTCATGGTTGCGGGGCTGGGTTTTGCGATCATGTGGCCGCGGTTTGTGAATCTGATACTGTTCATGGCGATGTCCGCCGCGTACTTCGTTCTCGTTCGGGTGGAGGAACGTTGGATGCTCGCGCGGCATGGGGCGGGGTATCGAGACTATGCGGAGGGCAAGCCGATGTTTCTGCCGGGCAATCCCGGGGGGCGGCTGGTCCGGGCGCTGTTCGGATGGGCACCGGCGGGGCGGATGCGGGGGTCGCTTGTTGCGACGGCGGTGTTTACTTCGGTGATGGCGAGTTCGTGCGGACTGCGGGCGTACAGCGTTGCTTCGCTACGGACGTACCGACCGGTCACTTCGCCGAATACGCTTGTCATAGCGCTCGATCCGCCGGCGGCGGCTGAACTCGACGACGTGGCATCGCGGGCCGCGCGGGCGGTTGCCTCGACCGAGGGCGCGGGCGGATCTTCGACGCTTGTATATCTGATCTGGGACGCCAAGCTGCTGCGGCATTTCTTGATCGACGCGGGTGTTCGTCGGGATGTGTTCGAGGAGATCGAGATTCCCGAGGCCCGGGTGTTTGTGGTGGCTGCCTCCATTCGCGCGTTCGGGGCGGCGGATCGCAGGGTGCGGGTTGACGCGCCGGAGGCGGCGCTCGGCATGCGATGCCTTCGAAGGCTGGAGGGGATTCGATACCAAACCGCGGAGTCGGAGGATTGGCATGAATTCCGGTTGCCCGATGACGCCGTCCTGGGGCACGCTTCACTTCCGGCTTTGTGACGATCGCGCGGCATGACACTCGGGGCCTTCACCGAAGACGTGATCCCCCAGATATTGACAATTGTGTTCATTCGAGCGGCATGGGCCACCTCTCCCTTACGGTCGGGGCTCTGACTTTTGCGCGCCGGG
>JAPULF010000607.1 GCA_027295245.1 Planctomycetota bacterium | reverse complement strand
ATTGAACGACCGCGGGCGAGGCACGGTTCATAGCACCTTCTGCATCAGCGTCAGGTTCTTGTCGTCACACGTCAGCAGAGCCAACCCGAACGCGTCGCACATCCACTCCATCGTCTTCTGCGTGTAAAACGATACGTGAGTCGGATCACGGGCATACCACCAATCCTCAATCTTCTCCGCACCGGGGTGAAACAGCGTCATCACACACAGGTATCCGCCCGGCCGGAGGAGCTTGACGATTCGTGCGATATCCTTTCCCGGGTCCGCAAAATGCTCGAACGTCTCCGTCGATGTCACGGCGTCGAACGGCCGCGTCAGGTCCGCGTCAGGAGCGAAGTGAGGGTCATAGCCGACCGCCTCATAGCCCTCGCGGCGGAGAAGCTCGACCAGGACAGGTCCCGGACCGCAGCCGTAGTCGAGCACGCGATGCACGCCGTTGCTATGCTCGCGCAACAGGCGCACGGGGCGTTCGAGCATCGCCACGTAGCCCTCGTTGTCGATCGTGTTGCGATGAAGCGCGTAGCGAGCCCGGGCCGCGGAATGACTCAGGTGTTGATCCGCCGGAACGAAGAGCAGATCGCAATGTTGACAATGGTAGAAATCCCGGTCCCGAGATCGGGCCGCCCGCGTTGCAGCCTGTCCGCACAATCGACAAATCATCTGAGCGAAGCAACCTCCCGCCCGATGCCCGGATCGACCCGCCTGGGCTGATGTCCGGCATTACAGACCGTCAGTTCTGCATTATTCCGGGGCCACGGTGGCCCTGCCGGCCCGCGATTGTGTCCGCACGAGGCCTGGCAGAAAAGATTTTTGACATTTTTTCGGGCCGAAAAAGCCCCCGTTTTTCGCCGCATCTTCCTCCACCTTCCCGCCAACCTAAGACTCGATCACGGGTTACGTCGGAACTTTCCGTGCCCCGTGAAAACTTGGACTCACTCGCCGTAAGTCAACGATCTTCAACAGGTTAGGACACATACCACATTTGGGCAAGTACGGTTTGACACCCCCAATATGTTGGGGTAATTAGGGTCGCACGCTCAAGACAACGCACTGGCGTATCCGAAACCTATCCTGTCGCCTCGCCAAACTCGTGCCGGCGACTTCGGACATGAACGGGCTTGTTTGGGCTCGCTTATTCTCGACCGATCGGGACAACACGCAGAAGTGCCCGTCGTTGATCCGCCGGCTGCGCCAAAGAGCCCGGTCGGCGGACTGTGGGATTGTTTGTCAAAGTTGGAGAGCCAGAGCCGTTTTCGCCTCCGACGCAGTTGAGTCCTCAAGGCAGTGGTGAGAAAGATGATTACCATTTCGAAGGATCGAATGATTGCCAGCGACAAGGAAGTCGATGGTCCGTCCCGCTACGACGAATTCGGGCTGGCCGAGAACGGGCTCCGCGTGCTGCGCGCACGATACCTGAAGAAGGATGAGACCGGTTGTTGTGTGGAAACACCCGACGACCTGTTCGAGCGTGTCGCCGTGACGATCGCCGAAGTCGAAGGGCGATACGGCGCCAATGAAGCGCTGCGTAGCGAGTGGAAGGCGCGGTTCAAGCAATTGATGGTGTCGCGGCGGTTCATGCCCAACAGTCCGACGCTGATGAACGCGGGGCGATCCATGGGGATGCTCAGCGCGTGTTTCGTGCTTCCCGTGCCGGATTCCATCGACGGCATATTCGATTCGATCAAGCATACGGCCTTGATTCAGAAGGCCGGCGGCGGCACAGGCTTTGCCTTCGACGCCCTGCGTCCCACGGGCGACTTCATCAAGAGCAGCGGCGGGACCACCAGCGGCCCCATCAGCTTCTGGCGCGCCTTCAGCGAGGCGACCAATGCCATCCAGCAGGGCGCCTTTCGCCGCGGGGCCAACATGGGCATGATGAATGTCCACCATCCGGACATTCTTAAGTTCCTTTATGCCAAGCAAGACCTCACCCAATTCACCAACTACAACATCTCTATAAAGATCACGGACCGGTGGATGACCGGTTTCCTGGAGAAGCCCGACAGCCCGCACGTGACGCGAAACCCGCGAAACAACCAGGCGTTCCTGCTGCCCAAGGACATCGACATCCAGACCTACCAGATTCAAGACCTGATTCCAGAAGAAAGCTACGACGGAACGAGGCCGATCTATTCCAAGCAGGATGTCTGGGACATCGTCGTCCGCCACGCGTGGCAGACCGGTGAGCCCGGCGTGGTCTTCATCGATCGCATCAACGAAGCGAACCCCACGCCACACGTCGGGCGCATCGAGGCGACGAACCCCTGCGGCGAACAGCCGCTGCTTCCCTATGAGGCCTGCAACCTCGGAAGCATCAACCTGAGTCTGTTCATCCTGGATGAATGCAGCGACGAGGCCCGCGTCGATTGGGATGGCCTTCGCGAAACGATTCGCCTCGCGACGCGCTACTTGGACAACGTGATCGACGCGAACAACTATCCCCTGCCCGAGATCTCGGACATCTGCCAGGCGAATCGCAAGATCGGCCTTGGGGTGATGGGCTTCGCCGATGCACTCTATAAGCTCGGCGTCCGATACAGCTCCGAAGAGGGTTTGGCCTGGGGCGAGCGCTTCATGAAGTTCCTCAACGACGAGGCGCACAACTATTCCGAGAAGCTCGCCGTCGAGCGCGGCGATTTCCCGAACTGGGCCAACAGCGATTGGGACACAAAGCACTCCCGGCAAATGCGAAACAGTTGTGTCACGACCGTCGCGCCAACCGGAACGATCAGCATCATCGCCGACTGCTCCGGCGGCATCGAGCCGATGTTCAGCCTAGCCTTCCGCCGCAACGTCCTCAAAGGCCAGGACAAGTGCAAAACGCCGATGATGGAGATCAACCAGACGTTCGAAACAGTCGCCCTCCGGCGCGAATTCTATAGCGAGGGATTGATGGAGCGCATTGCCACGGAGGGCACCCTCGCTCACTTTGATGACATCCCGGAAGATGTCAGGGACGTGTTCGTCTGTGCCCACGACATCGAGCCGCAGTGGCACGTGAGGATGCAGGCCGCTTTCCAGAAACACTGCGATTCATCGATCAGTAAGACGATCAACTTCCCGCACGATGCCGA
>JAPULF010000606.1 GCA_027295245.1 Planctomycetota bacterium | reverse complement strand
CACCTTGATGGCGAAGCCGATGGCCAGGAAGATGAACATGCAACTCGAGAACGAGGCCCCGCGAAGGAAGGTGGCGGTGGCGAACTCTTCCTGGATGGCCGGGTTGTTGGCCAGCTCGATGAGGTTGAACGTGCCGACGCCGTCTGGGTCGGCATTTGCGCTGTAGAAGTAGAAGCCCAGCAGGGCCACGAGCATCAGGACCGAACCGAACAGGGTGTAGAGGAAGAACTTGATGGCCGCGTACGCTCCACCGCGCCCGGCCGCGCTCGGCGGCGAGCCCCACACACCGATGAGAAAGTACATCGGCAGGAGCATGACTTCCCAGAAGATGTAGAACAGGAAGAAGTCGAGGGAGGCAAACGTTCCCAGGATTCCGGTTTGGAGCAATAGAAACAGGGCAAAATAGCCCTTTGCCCCGCGATTCACCTTCCAGGAATCGAAATTCCAGCTTGCGAACGCCGCGAGCCAACCGATCAAGGTAGTCAGAACGACCAACGGATAGCTGAGGCTGTCCAGGCCGATATGATAATTGATCGTGAAATCCCCACCGCTGAAGCTGATCCACTCGACGGATTTTTCATACTCCATGGCCCCGTAAGCCGTGGTACTTCTGTCGATGAAAGGTGCATACAGCGAACACGCAAACAGGAACACGATGAGAGTCGTACCGAAGGTGATGGATCGAGCGTAACGCGACGGCGCCGCCAGCACGACGATCATGCCGACCACCGGCAGGAAGATGATCCAACTGAGCGTGTCGGAAAACCAGTAGGATATGAAGTCATTGATGTTGTCAGGCACGGTCTATCTCCGTCAGTCTCCGAGCCGAGTCGCGCTCTGGGCGGCGACCACCGAATCGCCTGCCAGCAGTTGGTTGAAGCCGGCCTTAATCTGCTCGCAAACGGCCACGATCACGTCGGAAAACAACACGCAAAGCAGGGCCACCGCCGCGGTACCCGCGGTCAGCGCGATATAAGTGCGGATGCGGCCGCTTTGCGGACGCCGAATCCACGAACCCAAGAGCATCGTGAGTTTGGCAATTGCGTTGACGATCCAATCCACCAGCCCGATATCGCCCTTGCGCACAGGCATGTCGAGTTGCCGGCCGGTGAAGAACGCGGACACCCGCGTGACGAACGCGGTGGCGTTGGCCGCGCCGTCCACGATGAATTTGTCGATTGCGTTGGCGATGGGTGCGACGATGGAGACCGTTCCGACGACGAAAACGTTGTCGTAGATATGGTCAAAGTAGAGCTTTTGCTCCAGCCATCGGGGGACGGGGCCGCACGCCCGCTTGATGCGTTCGGCGAGAGCGAGCCCGTCCTTGTAGATCAACCATGCGATGAACATGCCGATGACCCAGGCGAATCCGACCTGCCAGGTCAGGGCATCGTGGGGACTTCGGCCCGGGCCGTGCGACAGCGTCATCATCGCGCCGTCGCCCGCTTCGGCGATCGACGCGGCTTCGCCATCGATGGCGACCACGGCCGTGGCATCGGCCAACACGCCGGCGGCATCGTGAATCAGATTGCGAAACACGAAAAAGCTGCAGAAGATCGTGCCGCCGGCCAGCACGACGAGCGGCAGCCACATCTTCCAGTTTTCGTGGGCGTGCTCGTACACATGTTCGTCGCGCGGCTTTCCGCAGAACGTCAACCACCAGCACCGCATCATGTAGAAGGGCGTGACGTATGCAATGATGATCGGCAACCAATACATCCAGGCGGGCAGTACCGGCATCGCCGCCGCGATCCGCAGCTTCTGCTCGGTACCGGTCGGGCCGGCGTGTTCTTCGTGTTCGGTGGTCGATGCTCCCGTGGCGTCTGCGAGAATCGCGCCGCGTGCGACGGGCGTCTCCGGGTGGCTGATCAATCGAACTTGTGATGCGGCCATTGTGGCATCGGCGGATTCGGTCGACGGAGACGGGGCGTTCGACGCCGCATGGCCCGCGTCCGATTCGCCTTCGATGGTTGGCGGCCAGTTGAATGCCCGTTCGTAGGCCACCGCGAGTATTTCGTCCTTGCTGAAGTACCCACCCAGGCCAAAGTGCAGGGTCGGAATGCCGAATCCGGCGATCGCCAGAACGCCGATGAAGAATGTCCAGCAAGTGACCGGCATTTTACGACGCAGGCCGCCCATCTTGCGGATGTCCTGCTCGTGGTGACAACCTTCGATGACCTGGCCCGAGCCGAGGAACAGCAAGGCCTTGAAAAAGGCATGGGTCATCAGGTGAAACAGGGCCGCAACCCAGGCCCCGACACCCATTCCGAAGATCATGTAGCCGAGTTGGCTGAGTGTGGAGTAGGCCAGGACCTTCTTGATGTCGGTTTGCACGATCGCTATCAGGGCGGTGATGGTGAGCGTGATGCAGCCGATCACCGCGATGAACATCTGGGCCTCGGGTGTGAGCAAACGAAAAATGCGGGCGACGAGAGAGACGCCGGCGGCGACCATGGTGGCCGCGTGGATCAGGGCGCTGACGGGCGTCGGACCGGCCATGGCATCGGGCAGCCAGACGTGCAGCGGGAACTGGGCCGACTTGCCCATGGCCCCGCAGAACAGACCGATTCCCATCAGCGTTGCGAGGCCGTATCCGAACAGCGTGAAGTCGGACGCGAAGAGTCCGGTGCCGTTGTGGAACTGGGTGGCGAAGCGGGCGGCGGCCTGATCCAGGTCGAACGTGCCGAGGTGCAGGAAGACCAGCATGACACCGAGCAGGAAGCCGACGTCCCCGACACGGTTGACGATGAACGCCTTCATTGCGGCGTTGGATGCGAACTTCTTGTCGAAGTAAAACCCGATCAGCAGGTAGCTGCACAACCCCACGAGTTCCCAGAATATGAACAAGAACAAGAGGCTGCTGGAGACGACCAGCCCGAGCATGCTGAAACAAAACAGCGACAGATAGGCGAAGAATCGATGGTACTTGCTGGTGCCGTCTACCTCATCGCTGTGCCCCTCCATGTAGCCGAGGCTGAAGAAGTGGATCCAAAACGAGACGAAGGTGACCATGAAGAACATGAGCACGGTGAGCGAATCGAGCTTTACATGCACTTGTATCGCGTCTACGCCGAAATCGGCCCAGGTCACGCGGCTTTCATACGCGTTGTCGATCAGTTGCCGACGGACCTCGTCGTCGGCGGAGACCCAGCCGACGAGGACCTGCGTCGCGAGAACGCAACTCAGCCCGATCGCGGCGGTGGCCACGTATCCGGCGAACGGTTTTCCGATCCGGTGGCCGAACAGCGCCAGTATCGTGAAGCTGACCAGCGGGATCAGGACGGCGATAGCCAGGGTGTTGTGGTATTCCATGAATGCTGAATCCTGACCCGGTCGGCCGCTATCCCCTGAGTTCGTCGCCGCGATCGACGTCGACGGTTTGGAAGCTGTTGTAGAAATTCATGAAGATTGCGATCGCAATGGCCGCCTCCGCGGCGGCAATCAGGATCACGAACACGGCGGCGAGTTGCCCGGCCGGGGCGACTCCGCCATCGGTGAATTTGCTGAACGCGATCAAGTTTATATTCGCGGCGTTGAGCACGAGTTCGACCCCGATCAGAATGCCGATGGCATTTCGCTTGATGGTCATGCAGAGGATGCCGAGCGAAAAGATAAACGCGGCCAGGATCAGATAGTGATTCAGCCCGACGGCCATGGCGTTTTATTTCTCCGGCCGTGCGAGGTAGGCCGCGCCGATCATCACGACCAGCAAGAGCACACTCGCGACTTCGAACGGCACGAGATAATCGGTCAGCAATGCCTCACCCACGTCTTTCACACGGGGGGATTGCTCTAATACGGGGCCGCCGGACCATTCGCCCGGCAGCAGTAGAGTGCAAAGGCCCGCGAACATCATGGCGGCGACAAGGCAGGCGACGATGATCTGGCCGCGCGTTGCGTCGAATCGTACCCAGGGCGATTTGCTCGTCAGCATGACGCCGAAGATGATGAGGATCAACGTGCCTCCCGCGTAGACGATCAGTTGTATCGCGGCAATCAGGTTTGCATCCAACAGGAAATAGAGGCCCGCGACCGAGCCGAGCGTGCCAAGCAGGAATACGGCGGTGCGAATGATGTTGGTGGACACCACCACGCCGACGGCGCTTCCCGCCGCAAAGCCGGCCATGATATAGAATGCCAGTGTTTCGAGTAGGTTATCCATGGTCTCGTGCGGCTGCCGCGGTCGCCTTTTCAGGAGCCCGGCAGATGTTCTATTACCAGCGGGCCGGGCAGCCGCCGCCTGTTGACGTATCCATAGCCGGCGATGAAAACGATCGAGGCGAGTGTAAAGACACCGATTGCCACCAAGGCGTAATGAAGACCGGTATCGATCGCCTTCAGCCACGCCCATTCCAGATGGTCGATGGCGAGAATCCAGAGCGTATTGATCAGGAGAACGCCCATCATGAGCGGAAGCAGAACCTGAATGCACCCGTACAACACCTGATCGATGCGAATTCGGGGCAGTGTCCATCGGACCCAAAGCTGCACGTAGAACATGAACGCGGCCTTGAGCACGAAGAGGATCGGCCCTTCGAAAAACAAACCCTTGACCAACGGGGTATACCAGGCCTGGGCGTCGAGCCCGGCGGCCCAACTCGCGGGAAGGGGTGACTTCCATCCGCCCAGAAACAGAATGACCGCCAGCCCGCAAACGGCAAACATGGCGGCATATTCCGCAAAGAAGAACAGGGACCATCGAAAGCCGCTGTACTCGGTCAGGAAGCCGGCGACCAGTTCGGATTCGCTTTCCGGCAAGTCGAACGGGGCCCGCTTGCAAGAGGCCAGCGCCGCGGTGAAGTAGATGAAGAACGCTATGAAGCACCAGGGATTTCGGAACACGAACCAATCGGCGAAACTTCCGGACTGGGCATCCGCAATCGTCGTCAATTGCAGGGACCCGGCCATCATCACGGGGATCAGCAGGGCCATGCCCATCGGAATCTCGTAGGAGACCATCTGACAGGCCTCCCGCATGGCGCCGTACATGGACCATTTGTTGTTGCTGGCCCACCCCGCCAGGATCACGCCGACGACCTCGATGCCGAGCATGGCGAGAATGAACAACAGTGCCACGTCGAGATCGCGGAAGACATAGGACCCCGCGAAGGGCAGTGCCAGAAACAGGCATACCACCGGTATCAAGACCAAGTGTGGGGCCATTCGAAAGAGGATTCGGTCACCGTGCTCGGGGATCAGGTCTTCCTTGAATAGCAGCTTGATTCCGTCGGCCGGGGACTGGGCCCAACCGTGCCAGCCACCCACGCGCATGGGGCCGAGGCGGGACTGGATGCGGCCCGCGACCTTTCGCTCCCACCAGATGCCGAATCCGGGGATGATGCTGATGAAGCCGATGACGCCGGCGGTTGCGAGCAAGTCGCGCACGATCGGAAACTGCAACGGCCAAAGAAGATACGCGACCAGCGGCACGGGAATTGCGTGCTCGATTCCGCGGTAGACCTCGCGGGCCGAGAGTTCGCCGGACAGGATGGTCGTGATCGCGGGGTCGTTGTGCGGGCCGGCTTCGATGGCCACGATCACGTCGAAAATCCAGGCGTGAAACCACACGATCAGGCAGACCGAGATGACCCCGCCGAAGAAAACGGTGGCGGCCGTGTATCCTCGTTGCAGGATTGCGCCGATTTGCCGGTAGAAGGTGACCGCGAACGCCCCCGCCATGGCCACCACTCCGACCGCCATGCCGCTGACGAGGAAGAACGCCTGCAAGATGCGCCAATCGTTCATCCGATTGGGGACATTGACGTCGGTGAGCGCAAGGGTTGCCGCCGTCACCAGTATCTGTGGCAACCCGATGCTTAGCAGCAATAAAATCGCCTTCCGGCGGTAGCCACTCCGGGCTTCGGCATCGGGGGCCAACCAGGGAAGCGTGATT
>JAPULF010000605.1 GCA_027295245.1 Planctomycetota bacterium | reverse complement strand
GCGACCACGTCCTCGACGTGGCATGCGGAACCGGCGTGATGGCGCCTTTCATTCTGAAACGCGGTGCTCGCTATTCCGGAATCGACCTGTCTCATCGAATGATCGAGCAGGCCGATCTTCGAATAGACGGTCCGGCCGAATTCCGCGTCGGCGATGTCTACAACCTTCCATACGCCGATGCCGAGTTCGACGTTGTTCTTGCCCTGGGACTATTCGAATACCTCGATGACATGGAGTCGGCGGCCCGCGAGATGGTCGCGGCCGCCAGGCCCGGCGGCTCGATCATCGTGAGCGTGCCGAACGCACTCTGCCTTGATGCGTTGACGTCCAAGATGTTTTCACCGCTCGTTTCGCCGGTGGTCCGACTCGTTCGTTGGGCCGAACGGGCGACTCCCAAGCCGAACCGGTTCTTCCATCGCAGGTTTCGTCCCGGAAACATCGATCGCGTTTTTTCCTCCCTCGGATGCCGTCGAGCCGAGTCGGGGCTGTACAACGTGGAAGTGGCTTGCTATCCGCTTCGGCGACTGCTGCCCATGGCCTCGCTTCGCCTGAAAAAGCGTTTCGAACGCTCCTCGGGGGCGATGGCCCGAATCTTCGCTACCGCCTACGTTGGACGCTATATCAAGGTAGACGTCATCAAGGGCGACGTTGGCGGCTGAACAGGCCCTGCACTCAGAACTCTAGTATTTATAAAATGTTATGGGCTATAATGTGCGGTCGGGCGTGAAGACTCCTTACGGTCAGGGTCGATCTTCCGGATTAATACTGGGGAAAGGCGTTGCCGGCCTACGATTCTGCTCATGCGGAAAGGCCGGACGACTACAAGAGACCCCAAGGCGAGGGCGCGGTGATGGCGGTGGCAACACAGAGCGAGACAGACAGTGACGACGGCATCAGCGACCCAGCGGGCTTGCGGCGCGTTCGGAACATCGGAATCGTTGCGCACATCGACGCCGGCAAGACGACGACGACGGAACGCATCCTGTTTTACACCGGTCGCACTCACCAGATGGGCGAGGTGGACGACGGAACCACCGCCACGGATTTCGACGAGCAGGAACAGCAACGCGGCATCACGATCTTCAGCGCCGCGGTCACGTGTCCTTGGCGAGAGCACACCCTCAATCTCATCGATACGCCGGGTCATGTCGATTTCACGGCGGAAGTAGAGCGGAGCCTGCGCGTGCTCGACGGGGCGGTCCTGGTGTTCGACGCCAAGGAAGGCGTCGAGTCGCAGTCGGAAACCGTCTGGCGACAGGCCCGCCGCTATCAAGTGCCGGCCCTCTTTTTTATCAACAAGATGGACAAGATCGGCGCGGACTTCGAGTCGGCGGTGGACTCGATCACCAAGCGATTGCACGCGCACCCGGTTCCCGTTCAGATTCCGATCGGGGCCGAATCGGATTTCCGCGGGTTGGTCGACCTGATTACATGTAAGGCGTACTACTACCAGACGGGGACCCTCGGCGCCAAGGTCGTCGAGGGCGAGATTCCTCCCGATCTGGAGGAGGCCGTCGAGCACCACCGGCATCAACTGATAGAACGGGTTGCGGAGGAAGACGACGTCCTGATGGAAAAATACGTGCACGAAGTGCCTCTGGAGCCGGACGAGATTCGGAGCGTCTTGCGAAGGGCGACCGTGGAAGGGCGGCTGAATCCGGTCTTTTGCGGCTCGTCGCTGCGGTACGTCGGGGTGCAGAAGCTGTTGGACGGCGTCGTGGATTTTCTGCCGTCGCCGATGGACCGGCCGCCGATCGAAGGGGTGCGTTCGCTCGAGGACGATTCGGCGGAGTTGCGCCGACCGACCGCGGACGATCCGTTTGCGGCCCTGGTTTTCAAGATCGTGGCGGAGAAACCGCTGGATCTGTTTTACATGCGCGTCTATAGCGGGCGTCTCAAGAGCGGCAGCCGCGTGTTCAACGCCAATACGGGCACCAAGGAGAATGTCAGCCGGGTCTTCCGGATGTTTGCGAAGCGCAGGGAACAACTGTCCGAGGCGGTGCCCGGCGATATCGTCGCGTGCGTCGGCCTCAAGAAGTCTCTGACCGGACACACCTTGTGCGACGCCAAGCATCCCGTTGTATTGGAGAAGATCGAGTTTCCGGCGCCGGTGATCAGCGTGTCGGTCGAGCCGCGGAACATCAAGGATCGAGAGTCTCTGGGGACGGCGCTGCGCCGGATGGAACGGCAGGACCCGACGTTCACCTACAAGGTCGATGAAGAGACCGGCCAAACGATCATCAGCGGAATGGGCGAATTGCACCTGGAAGTCCTGACCTACAAGCTCGACAAGGATCTGGGCGTGCCCGTGAACGTCGGGCGTCCGCGCGTGGCCTATCGAGAGGCAATCACCCGTGCGGTGACCGTCGAAGGGCGTTTCGTAAGGCAAGTCGGCGGCAAGGGGCAGTATGCGATCGTGAAGATGCGGTTGGAACCGTTCGAACCGGCCAAGGGGGCGGAGGCGTTCGAGTTTGTCGATGCTACCAAGGGCGGGGTCTTGCGGAGCGAGTACATCGAAGGGGTGCGGTCGGGGGCCCGTGATACGGTGCGGCAGGGATTCCTGGCGGGGTACGAAGTGTTGAATGTCCGGGCGACCTTGCTGGACGGCCGGGCACACGACGTAGACAGCTCGGAACTGGCGTTCGAGCAGGCCGCCCGGCTGGCCGTGTGCGAGGCCCTCAAGGATGCGGGGCCCATCATGCTGGAGCCGATCATGCGTG
>JAPULF010000604.1 GCA_027295245.1 Planctomycetota bacterium | reverse complement strand
TTACTTTGCGGCGGCCGTATCAGGATAGCGAGGGGCGTGCTTGTCTCCCTTGTAGGCCGTCATAACGAGGGGCTTTTCGTCCAAGAGCGGTTTCAGATATGCCGCCGCCGCGGGCAGCGCCTTGTCGGGCTCCGCCAGAGAGGACACCCAAAGCTTCGGCCAGTCGAATACCAGATAGCCGCCGAATGCGACCCCCTTGAGCAGTTGTATCAGACGCGGTATCTCGATCGAGCCCTGTCCGGGAAGCACGTAGCCGTCGAATGCCCCGGAGTCGTTGAACTTCCCGTCGCACAGCCGAAGCAGTCCGATCTTCACGCCGAGCCGCGGAATCGAGGTCGTCGGTCGTTCGTTTCGGGTACAGGCGGCGAAAGGACTCCAGCAACACTTGACGGCCGGTGAATCGCAGGCGTCCACGAGAAACCAGATCGAGGCGCTGTCGGCGAAATCCCCGCCGTTCTCCACCAACAACGTGACGCGACGATCGGCGGCGTACGGCGCCAGTTCCCGAAGGGCCTTCGCGATGCGACCCAGCACGGTCTCGCGCCGCTCGTAGCCTATGAACCGGGCCTTCGGGATTTCGCCGGCATTGACCCGCACGAAGGGACAACCCAATGCTCCGGCCAGGTCGATGTATTCCCGAGCCTGTGCCTGACTCTCGGCCACCTTCTTCGGATCTGACATGTGAAACGACGCCGAGCCGGCCAGACACACCAATTCGATGCCGGTCTCCCGCATCAGGTCACCGACCCGGGTCGGATTGGAGGCAAGCTCCGGCGCCAGCGGAAGATTCATTTGCCCTTGCAGCCCCCGAAGCTCGATCCCGGCAAAGCCGAATTCCTTGGCTTTTTGCACCATCGTCGCGAGGTCCCATCCCGGACACCCGATGCTACTGAACGCCAATTTCATAGTTCGACTCTCCACCGGAAATTATCGGTAAAAGGCAAGCCGCGCCAGAATAGCACTTCGTCGGACGAATGCAAAGCCCGACGCACCGGCGTTCATTCACGACCGCGACCCGCATTATCAGCTACCATGTCGCATGACCTGGAAGCGCCGCGGCTTCAAAAAGCGTCGCGTCAACGAAGGATCGTCCGGAATGCTCCCAAGACATGTCACTGTGATGATTTCGATCCCGTTCATGTTTGCCGGGTGCGATCGGTCGGAGCCCGCCACCGCGCCAGTCCGACCCAATATTCTTCTGATTTCGGTGGACACACTCCGCCGCGATCACCTCGGGATCTACGGCTACCCGCGTGCCACGTCGGTCAATATCGACGCCATCGCTCAAAACGGCGCCGTCTTCGACAACGCAGTCAGCACCTCCTCCTGGACCCTGCCCGCGCACGCCTCCATGTTGACCGGACTGTATCCGGCGTTTCACGGGCTCCAGGACGACGGCACGAAGCTCGCCCCGGATCGGCCGGCCCTGGCGGAGAAACTGCGGAATCTCGGCTACTACACCCTCGCCGTGGTCAGCCACGTGTACGTCTCCAGCGAATTCGGACTCGAACGCGGTTTCGATCATTTCGACGATTCACTGATCCAAGGCGGCGCCACCAATCCGATCGCCGAACAGGTGGTCGATCGGTTGCTACTGGCCGTGGAGCAGGCTCCGGACGGGCCGTTTTGTGCGTTCGTTCACTTCTTCGATCCACATTGGGATTACGATGCCCCCCCGCCGTTTGACACCCGGTTCGTCGATCGCGGCTACGCCGGCACGATCGACGGCACGGTCAAGTCCATGACCCCGTATTTCAGCATCCGACGGCAAATGCCCGAAGGCGATCGCCAATACGCCATCGCACTCTACGATGGCGAGATCGCGTATCTGGACGACCAGCTTGGGCGCATGCTCAAGACTCTTCGCGAACGCGGCAAGATGGATAACACGGTCGTGGTATTCACCGCCGACCACGGCGAGGAATTCAAGGAGCACGGCCGCTTGGGCCACGGAAAAACCTTGTTCGGCGAACAACTGCGCGTCCCGTTGATCATTGCGGGACACCCCGCATTCGGCCGCGGCACCCGCCGACGAGACCTGGTGTCGTTGGTGGACATCGCGCCAACCCTGCTCGAATTGGCCGGAGGCGAGGCGTCACCCGATTCTCAGGGGGCGTCGTTGGTACACCCCGACACCACCGGCCTGCGAACCGTCTTCGGCGAGTCCATCCGATTTGGAAACGAAATGCGGACCGCCCAACAAGGCCGTTTCAAGGTCATTCACTATAACCAGGGGGATTCCCGGCAATTCTATGATCTGATCGCCGACCCCGGCGAACGACGTCCCGCCGCGCAAGACCCCACCGGCGGAAGTCTCTCCAAGGCCCTGGCCGAATACGCCGCCAACGCCGACAGCGGCTGGCACATGAAGCTGATTTCTCTAACAGATCAATCACTGCACTGCCGCGCGGTCATCCGCGCCGAGGGCCGCATCGTTCAACCTCGTCATCACTTTTCGGGAAACCTGCAGGGGCCGAGCCGGGCGAAGTTCAGAATTTTCAAGCTCCGGGACGACGAAAAAACCCTCGAGTTCGAGGTGGACGTGTCGGCCTTGATCGGTGAAATCACCTTCGAGACCCTTCCGCCCGACGCCCCGGTCACGTTCGAGGTCCACGCCACCAGCGACGCCACGGGCACCGGCGTATTCCTGGGGGCCGGCGAACGGATCGCGAATGGTCGGCCGATCGCACTGACATGGCGGGATGGAAGGCTCGCCGGCACGCCGGAGAATTACATCCGCGCTCCCACTGGATGCTACATACGCGCGGTCATCGGTCCGTCGGCGAACGCCCCGAAGACCGAATTGTCGGAAGAGGCGATCGAACGCTTGAAATCGTTGGGCTATATCGGAGAGAACGACGACTAGAGCACTTGACGATTCACCGTAGCGTCACCCTTTGTGGGTGACGAGCCTTGCGCGCAACGAGCGTCCGGAGAATATGACAACACGGTCCGCTACGGTCATTCGCGAAGTGCAATAGCCGCGGCCATGGGACCCAGACACGGAGGCCGGCCGCATGGGACGAACGAAGCGGCCTCGCAAGAGGACAAGTCGCAACAAGACTCGGCCCGAGACGCCGGCCCGCCCTCGGGACCGATCGTTACACCATGACGCCCCCCAAGGAGACGTCTCGTTCTCGACAAGCCGACGAACAACCCTGCTCTGTTGTCTGACGATCGCACTCGCCACCGCGGTCGCGTTTTCACCCGCCATCAACAACGAATTCGTCGACTGGGATGATTTTCAGAACCTGACAAGGAACAAGCACATTCGTGCCCTATCGATCGACAATCTCAGTTGGATGGCCACGACGGGATATATGGCGGTTTGGCAGCCGGTCAGTTGGTTCGTAACCGCCTTGCAGTACAAACTGCTTGATGGCGCGGATGAAGCGGCGTTCAGCCGGGGGATGCATGTCGCCAACATTGTCCTGCACGGAATCGCGTCCATGCTGTGTTTCCTGGTGTTGCAGAGCCTCCTGGCGATCGGCACGCCCGCCGACACCCGTCGATCGCCGAATGCAATCGCCTGCGCGAGTCTGATCGGAACGCTCCTCTTCGCCGTACACCCGTTACGAGTGGAATTGGTTGCCTGGGCGACCGCGCAGCCCTACATCCTGGCGTCGATCGGTTGTTTGGCGTCGGTGTGGTTTTATCTCGAGGCCCGCGAAGCGGGTCGATTCCGATGGCTGGTGTTTTCGTGGCTGGCATTCGCCGTGGCGGTGATGAGCAAGTCGGCGGCCATGCCGCTGTTTGTCGTGTTTTTTGTGCTCGACTGTTACCCGCTCCGTCGCCTGGGCCAACCGAAGAACTGGTTCGGTTCGCCACGGATTTGGTTCGAGAAGGTCCCGTTCGTATTGATCGCCGTCGCCGTCTCGCTTGCCGCGGTACTGACCAAACAGGAAGGCG
>JAPULF010000603.1 GCA_027295245.1 Planctomycetota bacterium | reverse complement strand
GCAATGGCGCGTTCACGAACGTGGCCGTCGCGGCCGGCGTCGATACCTCGAACCCCAGCACTCAGGACGGATGGAGCGCCAACTTCGCAGACTACGATCTGGACGGCGATCTCGATCTGTTCGTGACGGGCTTCGAACTCTTCAACACCGGCAGCAAACTCTTCCGCAACAACGGCAACGGCACGTTCACCGACGTGACGCCGATCTCGGGCACGGGCGGGGCCCCGATGTTTCAGGGCGTGGCGTCGATCTTCGGGTTCACGCCGCTCCTGATCGACATGGACGGAGACCGATACCCGGAGTTGATATACATAGGCGACTTCGGGTCGAGCCGCTATTTCAAGAACAACGGCGACGGGACCTTCACGGATTGGACTTTCCAAGCCGACGCCGGGCAGGAAGAGAACGGAATGGGCGGCAACGTCGGGGATTTCAACAACGACGGCAAGATGGATTTTTACGCCACGTCAATCCTGGGGCCGTCGATGGCATGGACCGGCAACAAGCTCTACAAGAACGTGTCGAGCGGCGTCGGCGACCACGATTTTGACGAGATCGCGGATACGGCCGGGGTGGACGACGGCGGTTACGGCTGGGGGAGCGTCCTGATCGACTTCAACCACGATACGCGGCTGGACATCATCGCCGCCAGCCAGGAGTCGTCGAACTATGAAGGCTCCGCCGTATTCCAGAACCTGGGCAATGAAAACTTCAACGATATTACGAATCAGAGTGGATTGGTTCACAACGGCGACGGCAGATCGTTGCTCAACTTCGACTATGACAACGACGGCGACCAGGACATCGTTATCGCGTCGAACAACGATTTCCTGCAGCTATACCGCAATGACTTGCCGGCACTGCCCGCGACCCGTTGGCTGCGGATCTTCCTCGATCCGAGCACCGATCCCACGATACCGCCCGACGGGATCGGTTCGTTCGTCAAGGCGACCATCGGCCGGGAGACCTTGACGCGCGTGGTCCACGCCGGCGGATTCGAGGGCTCAAGCGAGTTGTCGGCCCACTTCGGCCTCGGCACCGCCGGTGCGGTGGATAGCCTGCGTGTGGAATGGTCGAACGGGGCCGAGTCGACGTTTACGAACGTGGCCGCGAACCAGACCCTCACCCTTCCCGCACCGCCCTCGCCAACCTGCTCCATGCAGGGTGATGTCGACAACGACGCCCTCGTAAACGGATCAGACATGCCCGGCTTCATCCGAGCCAAGATGGGCGAGCCGCCCGGTCAGGGAGAGGCTCCGGACTGCGCCGACTATGGCACCGGGACCGTGGCAGGCGACGTTTTCAAGTTCGTCAGCGATCTGCTGTCGTAGGATCAAATCGAAGTTCATTCGGACCGTGAGAGATCGGTTTCGGTGCCGACGCTCCCCTTCGGCAGGTCAAAAACGGTGGGTGGTCTCGGCGGCTTGCAGCAGGCGTATGCACGGACGCCCGAGGCGCCCTTGGCGCCCGAGTCTTGCCGGACCCTGATGGTTCACACCAAGCGGACGCGTGTGGGAGATGCGGACTCAACGCGGCCGATGACCTTGGGCGGGGCGAGGCCGTGTGGGTTGGGGCCGTGGGCACTCAACAGTTGGTCGGCCTTGTTGGACGGGACGGAGATGAGCAGGCCGCCGGAGGTTTGGGCGTCGGCGAGGACCTTGACGAGCGTCTCCTCGACGTCGCCCGCCGTGAATTGATCGCCGAGTCGTGCGAGCGTGCTCTTGTGTGCCCGGGTTACGCAGCCGCCGCTTGCGAGTTCGTGCGTTCGGGCCATCAGTGGAACCGCGTGCGCTTCGATGATTATCGTGACATCGCCGGCCTCGGCGACTTCGAAGGCGTGTCCGAGCAGGCCGAACCCGGTGATATCCGTGGCTGCGCTCACGCCGACTTTCACCATGGCGTCACGGGCGGCACGATTCAGCAGCGTCATCGCTGCGATCGCTTCGTTCAGTTCGTCCGGCTGAATCAGATGCTTCTTGGCGGCAGACGTCAGGATCCCACTACCGATGGGTTTGGTCAGGATCAACACGTCGCCGGGCCGGGCGCCGGCGTTGCGGATGATTCGGTCGGGATGGACCCTGCCGGTGACGGCCAGGCCGTATTTGATCTCGGCGTCTCGAACGGAATGTCCGCCCGCGACGACCGCCCCGGCTTCCAACACCTTGTCGGCGCCGCCGCGAAGGATCTCGCCGAGCAGGCCCATGTCGAGCTGGTCGTCGGGGAAGCCCACGATGTTCAACACCGCAAAAGGCTCGCCGCCCATGGCGTACACGTCCGAAAGGCTGTTGGCGGCGGCGATCTGCCCGTAGGTGTAGGGGTCGTCCACCAGCGGCGGGAAGAAGTCCGTGGTCATGACGATGGCAAGATCGCTCCCGAGCCGGTAAACGCCGGCGTCTTCGAAGTCCTTGGCTCCGGCCAGCAGGTCGGGGTGATTCATCGCGGGCAACTGGTGCAGGACCTGCACCATCGGCTCCATGCCGATTTTGCCCGCTCAGCCCGCGCAACTGGCGTAATCGGTGAGTCGGATTTTCCTGGCCGTCGTCATGCCGCAAGTGTATCGGCGCGAATAACCCGACGCCAGTTTCGGCCCATTCGAATCGTCGGCTTGGTTTGGGCTTGATGACACCGTTAGCGGGTCGTGGCAAAAGCGGACAACACCTCGCTGATCACTCTTCTCGATAGCGTGCGGGCCGTCTGGCTCGGAGCCAGTGCCCTTTTACTACGAACTCTTAGGTCAATACCCGGCACTCGAAGACCCGCCCGCGATCGAATCGTCGTACGCGCCAAATTCAGCCACAGCGGAAACTAGACGTGGACGATCCAAAAAGTGTTTAATCGCCGAACGAATCTGGGTCCACATGACATTCGGCGGCTGTCGTGTATCCGGGACGGTCGCGGGTCGCCGATTGGGGGTTGACACGACTGCCGCGAGTACGCGATAATCAGACATTGGTGGTCTCGCGAGGCCACACGGGTGGAGTGAAAGTCGACGGGCCGTCTTTTCTGGCGGTTGGTTGCAGGGCGGCGGCG
>JAPULF010000602.1 GCA_027295245.1 Planctomycetota bacterium | reverse complement strand
GGACGGCCCGCCTCGCCAATCGCACCGCGGTCTCGCCGTCGCGGACGGATTCGCTGGGATGCGTCGCCAGAATCCACGCCTGAAAGTTCAACGGATCGGGCCATGCCGGCCTTCGACGGGCCGCCTCTCTGGCGTGATTCAGCGACTCGGCGACATCGCCGGTGGTCTTCAGCGCTTTTGCGAGATTGTAATGGGCTTCGGGAAGCTTAGGTCTCAGACGCAGCACTTCTCGGTAGCTTTTGATCGCCTGACGGGTATGGCCAAGGGCATCGAGCGACTCCGCCAGGTTGAAGTGTGCCTCGGCCAGTTTTGGGTTGAGCCCGACGACTATCCGGAACTGCGACGCGGCCTCTTGGTGGCGATCGGCCGCGGCCTGGGCGCGACCGAGGTTGTAGTGGGCCTCGATCTGGTCCGGTCGAATCTTCAGCGACTTACGATAATGTGCGATCGCCTCGTCGAGCGTGCCCTGCGACTGTAAGACCATGCCGAGATTGTTGTGGGCGGCCTCGTCGCCCGGTGATAACTCGAGTACCCGTCGATAGGTCTTGATGGCGTCGTCCGGCCGTCCGCTCGCTTGCAGGGCGCGACCGAGTTGCCGGTGGGCGACGACGTGTTCGGAATTGAGCCGAACGGCCTGCTCCAGTTGCGTGATGGCTCGATCGAGCACGCCGGTATCGAGCAGAAGCATACCCAACGCGACGTGGACGTCAGGGTTGTCGGGCGCTTGCCGGGCGCCGTCCTCCAGGCGGGCCAGCCGCTTGCGAATGACGCGGCGATCGTAGTCGGCCTTGAGTACGGCCATTTCAACGGCGTTCGCGGTGGCGACCTGAATCCAGACGGAGCCCGTTTCATTCGACGGCTCGGGACCGTATCGAACGCGCTTGGGAGGCCGGTTCGGATTGCGGCCATTGTCGGCGGAATTGTCGTAACTAAAACGCATCGACAGCGTCGTGCCCTTCGGCAGTGTGACCTGTTCGGCGAATTGATACGCGCTGCGCCAGTTGAAGTCCCAATTCTCGATCCGCAGCAGCGACTTGCGGTTCCCGTCCGGCAACTCGGCTTCGACTTGCATTGTTCGGCAGAGAGCGTGAGCAAGCGGATTGATCCGCAAGGCTGTGACCCGGACCGGCAGGACGTACTCGTCCGTCACGACGTATTCTTTTTCGCCCGGCGGAATATCGATATTCGAGGAGTAGAGCAGAATGCCGAACGGTCGGAGGCGCGGCGGTCCTTTCGCGAAATAGAGCCCGACCTCCGATTGAATCGTCTGCTCTCGTCCGTTGGGCCGCAGGTGCAATTGCAAGACGAGTTCGTCGTCGGGTTCGAGTCGCCAAGCCATCTGCTTCGAAACGGCGGCCGGTCGTTGGCCGGGCGCCCAGCCGACCCAGTGCTCGTCCGGGTTGCGGGCATTGGGCGCGATTATGCCGCCGAAGCCCGGACCCTCGTCGCGGCGATCGAGTTCGCGGCACGCGCCGGTCCGATCGATTTTGACCATTGCATGTCGCAACACGCCCGCGTTTTGCGGCCGGAATTCCGCGGCGGCGACAAAGCGCCTCATCTTGACCGGCGAGGGAACAACGAAGTTACGAAAAACGTCCTGCCCAGTGGCCGGAACGGTGAACGGCTCGGCCATTCGAACAACGACGTCGGGCTCACCGTGACGCCAATCCGACCGAGCGGTCGGAACGGCTGGACGGTCGATCGGGTCACCTTCGGCAGCGCCCTGTTCCACCCAACGGCGAATGAGGTCGATCTGCCGATCGCTCAGCCTGCGCTCGCCGACGAACCGGCCGTGTCCCGGTTCGGGAAGCCAGGGCGGCATGATACGGCTGTTCGTGACGGTCACAATCCGCCGGGCCCGCTCGCTGACATCCTCATAGCCGAGCAAACTGAACGGCCCGGAGCGGCCCGGGCGATGGCAGGTGGCGCAGTGTTCGAAGATGATCGGGGCGATGTGTTTGTTGAACGACAGTGTCTCGGCAGATTTCGAAACGCCGTTGCTCCCGGGATTTGATTGCGCGAAAGACGGCCCGGTATTGGCGATCGTCAAGACGGCCAGGACGAAGATTTGGAATTGGGAGTTCATTCTCCCATTGTAGAACGAAAAAAGGCCCCGCGACATCCGCCGAGGGGCCTTAGATTGTTGACGCGTCGTCTATTGGCACTGTGGGTTGGAGAACGTTTCCGCGGCGCGCTTGCCGATTTCCTCGGGCGAGAGGTCCTCGGTGTGCGTCGCGATCGACCAATGGTGGCCGAACGGGTCCTTGAGCTTCCCGTAGCGATCGCCCCAGAACATGTCGGTCACCGGCATGGCCACTTCGCAGCCCGCGGCGGTCGCCTGCTTGAACGCCGCGTCGACGTCGTCGACGTAGAGGTGGATCGAGACGGGCGTGCCGCCGATCGATTGCGGCGACAAACACCCCATGTCCGGGAACTCGTCGGCCAGCATGACGCGGGCGTTGCCGAACTGCATCTCGCAGTGCATGACGGTCTTGCCGTCCGGCATCGGCATTCTGCAGATCTCTGTCGCGCCGAAAGCCTTCGAGTAGAAGTCGATGGCCTTGGCGGCGTCTTTACAGATGATGTGCGGAGTGATGGATGTGAATCCCTCTGGGATTGGACTTGCGTTTGCCATGTTCTTTCTCCGGTTCGCGTTACGCTGACTCAGTCTCTTCCGATCTTCCGTGAAGTCATGGCCCGTCGCGCGTTCCTGCGCGGGCACGTTTGGAATCGATTACTTGTACTCTTGCGCCCTTATTAAGACAACTCACTCGACGAGGAGAAACGGACAACGCTCGTTTCAAAACTCAGCTGCGCACCGGCGAGACGCCGATGCTCTGCGGACCGGTTTTCTGTCACCGATCTTCCCATGCACTCGAAAGCCATGTCCGCTTTCCCGCAAGGTCCGGTAACCCAAAGCGGGACCTCAAGTCAGCACTCATTGGGCGCAATATCCGAAGTCATCGCCACGCACCGAGGATCGCGCCCATGACGGCCAGCCCCGCCAACTCGTGGCTGGTGTCAATCACGTAGGCCGCAAGCGGTTTGTTTGTGGCCGCGTTTTTGGCCGCGCCGATCGTCGCGGCGATACCCAACCAGAGCAGGACACCCAACAACGCGCCTTGTCCGGCGCCTTGTATTTCGAGGTTGCCGATCAAGAGCGAAATGACGGTCGCCATGATCAGATCG
>JAPULF010000601.1 GCA_027295245.1 Planctomycetota bacterium | reverse complement strand
CGCCCAGGATAATCCCGCCCAAGACCACTTTTTGCCAGAAGTGCTCGACGTGAAGCAGATTCAGGCTGTTGTTGAGCACGCCGATGATCAACGCCCCGACCAGGGTTCCGGCAATGCTCCCGCGACCGCCGAACAGGCTGGTCCCGCCCACCACCACGGCCGCGATGATGCTGAGTTCCAACATCTCCCCCACCTTGGGATCGCCGGCCATTTGTTTGCCGACCTGCAAGACCCCGACGATTCCGCAGAGTGCCCCCGTCAGAAGATATACGAGTAGTTTCGTTCTGCCGACCGAGATCCCCGACAATCGGGCGGCTTCCTGATTGCTCCCGACCGCAATCACGCCGCGTCCGAAGACCGTGCGCGATAGGACCACGTGAAATGACACGAAGCCCAGCAGCATGATGAGAACCGGCACCGGAAGGACCCGACCCAGCGCCCTCTCGAAGACGAATCCGCGGCCGAGGAACGAGAGTGTTGCCGGGAGATTCTCGTAGACGGGCTGTCCGTCGCAAGCGATGAAGGCCATGCCCCGCGCGATGAGCATGAAGGCCAGGGTCGTAATGAACGGCGGGACCGAGAAGCGTGTCACAATCGCGCCCGAAAGAGACCCCACACCCGACCCCAGCCCGATCCCTGCGCACAGGCCGATTGCAATACGGACCGCGGGCGACCAGTCCGCGGGCGTGGCCTGAATGGCCAGGGCCGCCACCACGCCCGTAAGAGCAACCAGCGACCCGACCGACAAGTCGATGCCGCCGGTCACGATAATCAACGTCATGCCGAAAGCGATCAGGGCCTCGAACGAGATTTGCCGGGCCACGTTGATCAGGTTGTCGGGCTGGATGAACAGACCATTCGTCAGGATGGCGGATGCGATGACCAGCGCCCCCAGCACGACCGGCATTCGAAGTCGCACGATCCAGTACAAGGCCGACGATCGCGCAGTGCGTTGTGGTGCGTAGTCAACCGGAGGAATCAAGGGCCCGCCGTCATGCGTCGAATTCATGTCGCCGCCCCCTCGCCGAATGCCAATCGCATGATCCGATCCTGGGTCACGCCGCCCTCGCGGTTGTCGAGGATTCCGCGGAGCCGGCCCTCGTGCATGATGCCGATCCGGTCCGACATCCCGATCACTTCCGGCAGCTCCGACGAGATCATCACCACCGCCGCGCCCGCCGCGGCCAGCTCGTTGATCAGCGTGTAGATTTCCACCTTCGCGCCCACGTCAACGCCGCGCGTGGGCTCGTCGAAGAGGACCAACTTGTGCGGGCGTGACAGCCAACGGGCCAGCAGCACCTTTTGTTGATTGCCGCCGCTGAGGGTGTTTACGATCGCGTCGCAGTCGACCGCCTTGATCCGAAGACGCGTCATCAGTCCGTTGACCAGGGTTCGCTCGCGACCCGCTTGCAGAAACCCCCAGCGCGAAACGGCCGACCGGTTTGCCAGCGTGACGTTCTCCCTGAGCGGTCGGTCCAGCATCAAACCCTGCTGCTTGCGATCCTCCGGCAGGCTTGCGACGCCGGCCGCCATCGCCCGGCTCGGACTCGAAAACGGCCCGCGCACCGGGCCCACGAAAAAAGTTCCGCCGGTGGCCCGAACCGCGCCGAAGAGGACGCCGGCCAATGAGCTACGCCCCGATCCAACCAGACCGGTGATGCCCAACACCTCGCCGGCCCGGACCTCGAGATTCACATTCCAAAAACGCCCCTCGGCCGACAGGTCCTCGACCCGCAAGACGACCTCCCCGATTTCGCATTGCCTCGGCGGGAATTCGTCTTTCAACGCCCGCCCGACCATGTCCAGTATCAGGCCATCGCGGCTCACGTCTTCGATCGGCCGCGTCGATACGTGTCGCCCGTCGCGAAGAACCGTCACGCAATCCGCGATTTCGAATACCTCTTCGAGCCGGTGGGATATATAGATGATGCCGACGCCGCGCCGTCGCAGGTCGCCCAGAAATGTAAACAGCGACTTTAGCTCGTGCGGCGTCAACACCGCGGACGGCTCGTCCAGGATCAGGATGCGGGCATCCAGCGACAGGGCCTTGGCGATCTCGACCATCTGCTGCTGCGCGACGCTGAGGCGTTCGACGGTTTCCCGAACCGGCAGCCGAATGCCGAGCCCTTCGAGCAGTCGTTCGGCACGCTGATGGAGCGTGTCGAATGCGACCAGGCCCGTGATTCGACGTCGAGGCCAGCGGCCCAGATAGATATTCTCGCTGACGCTCAGATGCGATACCAGATTGAATTCCTGATACACCACGGCGACGCCCAGGCGTTGCGCGGTGCGCGGATCGGACAGATGCACCGGCTTGCCATCGATTGCGAATGTCCCTGCGTCCGGTGACACGGCCCCCGCGAGTATCTTGATAAGCGTGCTCTTCCCGGCCCCGTTTTCTCCCACGAGGCCGTGTACCGAGCCGGCGGCCAGTTGAAGATCCACGTTGTCGAGGGCGAGAACGCCGGGGTACGCCTTGCGGAGCCCCTCGCATCGGAGCCGTGGGGGCGCTTCGGACATCCGCTACTCCGACTCTTTCGTAAACGTACCGACCGCGACCGGGATGATCTTCGCCGGCGTCTTTCCCGAAAAATGATCGTGTATCGCCTGAATGGTGAGTTCACCGATTCGGTACGGGTTTTGAATCACGTCGCCGTGTATCGCGCCATCCTGGATCTTGGCACGCGCCTCCGGCGTGGCGTCGTA